>NZ_JBWKYJ010000043.1:0-40251 GCF_059423685.1 Acidovorax sp. GW460-11-11-14-LB4
CGGCAGGGGTGGGGTCGGCGGCGGGCAGGGTGATGCGCACCTGGTACAGCCCGTCCTGCACGCCAGCGGTGAATTCGCCCTGCACGTCATGCAGCAAGGCCAGCCGCGCGCGCACGTTGGCCAGTGCGATGCCATGGCCCCGCGTGCTGGGCTCGTCGTGTTTGCCGGTTTTGCCCTCTTTGGGGGGCAGGGTGTTGGTGATGCGCACCACCACGCGGGTGCCGCGCAGCTCGGTCAGCACGCGCAGCTTGCCGCCCCGGGCGCTGGGCTCCACGCCATGTTTGACGGCGTTTTCCACCAGCGGCTGCAGCAGCAGCGGCGGCAGGCGCGCGCTGTCGGTGCGTGGGTCCAGGTTCCACTGCACCTGCAGGCGCTTGCCAAAGCGCACCTGCTCAATGCCCAGGTAGCGGCGCGCCAGGGTGATCTCCTCGGCCAGCGTGGTCGATTCGCCTTGCTCGATGAGGGCCACGCGGAACAGGTCCGACAGGTCTTCGAGCAGCGACTCGGCCTTGGCCGGCTCCTCACGCACCAGCGCAATAGCGCTGTTGAGTGTGTTGAACAAAAAATGCGGGCGGATGCGCGACTGCAGCTCGGTCAGGCGCGCCGTGGTGGCGGCCGGGGTGCGGCCCCGGGCGCGCAGCACCAGCGCAGCCACCAGCATGGCCGCCAGCAACGCGCCTGTCGCTGCGCTGGCCAGCCAGGGCGGCGATGCCGACAGGCCCACCAGCGCCAGCATGGCGCAGGCATAGGCACCGGCCACGGCCCCCAGCAGCACCCCGGCGGCATATTGCTGCGCGGTGGACAGGCGCTGCAGCACCGTCTTGAGGCTGCAGGCCGTGATCAGCCACACCAGCGTGGCCGGCAGCGCGCCGCCGGTCAGCAGCGCCAGGCTGGCCAGCCATTCGACGGGGCTGCCGGCGCCATACATGGCACCCACGCCCACCACCACCTCCACAAACAGCACCGCCCGCAGCACCACACCGACCTGGCACGCATCGAACACCAGGGCCCGCCCACGTGGCGGCTGCCCGCCCGGCCCGGCGCCCGCAGCGGCCCGCACGCTGCGCGCAGGCCTGTCTGGCAGGGCGGAATCCGGCGGCGGGGGCTGGGTCGATAAAATTTGGGTGTTTTGCATTGCGGCATCCGGACAGTCCGGGTGTCTGAACCACCGGATTATTGCCCTCCTTATGTCCAAAGCCCAAGCCACCAGCGCCGACTCTGCGCCGTCCCACAACCAGCTCGACACCAAGGCCCTGGCCTGGTCGGCGCTGTTTTCCGAGCCCATGAGCGACCTGGTCAAGCGCTACACCTCCAGCGTTTTCTTCGACAAGCGCCTGTGGCAGGCCGACATTGCAGGCAGCCTGGCGCACGCCGAAATGCTGGCCGCGCAGGGCATCATCAGTGCCGAAGACCACGCCTCCATCCAGCGCGGCATGGCGCAGATCACGTCGGAAATCGAGTCTGGCGCCTTCGAGTGGAAGCTGGACCTGGAAGACGTGCACCTGAACATCGAAGCCCGCCTCACGCAGCTGGTGGGCGACGCTGGCAAGCGACTGCACACCGGCCGCAGCCGCAACGACCAGGTGGCCACCGACGTGCGCCTGTGGCTGCGCGGCGAGATCGACCTGATCGGCGACCTGCTCAAAGAGCTGCAGGTGTCGCTGGTCGATGTGGCCGAGCAGAACGTCGAGGTGATCCTGCCCGGCTTCACCCACCTGCAGGTGGCCCAGCCCGTGAGCTTTGGCCACCACATGCTGGCCTACGTGGAGATGTTCAAGCGCGACGCCGAGCGTATGGCCGACGTGCGCCGCCGCACCAACGTGCTGCCGCTGGGCAGCGCGGCCCTGGCCGGCACCACCTACCCGCTGGACCGCGAGCGCGTGGCCAAGACGCTGGGCATGGTGGATGCGAACGGGTCCCCCGTGGTGTGCCAGAACAGCCTGGACGCCGTGAGTGACCGCGACTTTGCCATCGAATTCACCGCCGCCGCCAGCCTGTGCATGGTGCACGTGAGCCGCCTGTCCGAAGAACTCATCATCTGGATGAGCCAGAACTTCGGCTTCATCAAGATTGCGGATCGCTTCACCACCGGCTCGTCGATCATGCCGCAGAAGAAAAACCCCGACGTGCCGGAACTGGCGCGCGGCAAGACGGGCCGCGTGGTCGGTCACCTGATGGGCCTGATCACGCTGATGAAGGGCCAGCCCCTGGCCTACAACAAGGACAACCAGGAAGACAAAGAACCGCTGTTCGACACCGTGGACACGCTCAAGGACACGCTGCGCATCTTCGCCGAGATGGTCGGCGGCCAGTTGAACCCCGCCACAGGCAAGAAAGAGGGCGGCATCACCGTCAACGCCCAGGCCATGGAGCAGGCGGCACTCAAGGGCTATGCCACGGCCACCGACCTGGCCGACTACCTGGTCAAGAAGGGCCTGCCCTTCCGCGATGCGCACGAGACGGTGGCCCACGCCGTGAAGGCGGCCACCACCCATGCGTGTGACCTGTCGGAGCTGCCCCTGACCGTGCTGCAGGGCTTTCACCCCGCCATCGAGAAGGATGTGTACGAGTGCCTGAGCCTGCGCGGCTCGCTCAACGCCCGCAACACGCTGGGTGGCACGGCCCCGGCGCAGGTGCGTGCCCAGCTGGCGCGCCACCGCGCCCGCCTGGAAAAATGAGTCAACCCCCTGAGGCGCTGCGCGCCATCCCCCTTCTCTCGAATTGCTGTGCAATTCGGGAAGGGAGACGCAGCCAGCGCGGCGGGGCGGCCCTTGCGCGGCTGCCGCTGGCCTGAACCGTGCTTGTTGTACGGTCGCGCCCCGCAGCCACACCATTCAAATCAACGATTTCCACCATGACAATGACTTCCCGCCGTAATCTGCTGTCCCGCCTCGTGCGCACTGGTGCCTTTGTGGGGGCCGCATTGGCCGTGGGCCTGGCGTCTGCCCAGCAGGCCAAGCCCATCCGCCTGCTTGTGGGTTTTCCGCCCGGCGGCGGTACGGACGCCATTGCGCGCACGCTGTCCGAGAAGCTCAAGGATGAGCTCGGCCAGCCCGTGGTGGTCGAAAACCGCCCCGGCGCGGGCGGCCAGATTGCCGCGCAGGCACTCAAGGCCTCGGCGCCCGACGGCACCACGCTGTTCCTCACGCACGACCACACCATCTCCATCCTGCCCCAGGTGGTGAAGAACCCCGGCTACGAACCCGCGCGCGACTTTGTGGCGGTGGGCGGTTTTGCCACGTTTGTGAATGCGTTTGCCGTGTCGGGCGGTACGCCGGCCAAGTCGTTCACCGAATACGTGCAGTGGGTCAAGACGGCCGGTGGCAGCAAGGGCGCGGTGGGTATTCCTGCGCCAGCTTCCACTCCAGAGTTTCTGGTCAAGCTGGTGGGGCAAAAGTACCAGCTGGACCTGGTCTCAGCACCGTACCGGGGCAGCGCCCCCATGATGGCTGACATGCTGGGCAACCAGATCAGCGCGGGCGTGGCCTCGGTGCAGGACTTCATGGAAAACCACAAGGCCGGCAAGGTGCGCGTGGTGGGCGTGCTGGGCACCAAGCGCCAAGCCTCCATGCCCGACGTGCCCACGTTCGACGAGATGGGTCTCAAGGGCTTTGAAGACCTGCCGTACTACGGCATCTACGCACCCACCGGCACGCCGCAAAAGTTCATCACCGACTTCTCGAACGCGCTGGCCAAGGTGGTGGCCCAGCCCGATGTGCGCGAGCACCTCACCGCCATGGGCCTCACAGTGGGCTACATGTCGCCCCAGCAGCTGGCCACGCGCGAGAAGGCCTACACCGAGGCCTGGACGCGCATCATCAAGACCAGCGGGTTTGTAGCGCAATAAAGGACGGGGAGGGCTGCTGCGAAGCCGCCTGATCCTCGCCCGCATTCGCATCACCGGCGGTGCGTGCTGTGCGTATGGTCCGTGCTGTCCGTGCCGTGGGGCCATAGCCACAAGGGGCTGTCTCACCGACCGGCCTGGGTGTCTCCAAAGCGGCCGCCTTGCGCAGTCGGTGCTGGCCGGTCTGCACAGACCATGGCACCATCCGGCACCCATCCCGGACCTCATTCATGCCCACCAGCCGCCTCCCTTCGAACTGGATCCATCACCGGTACCTGCCCCTCGCGGTGGGCGTGTGCAGCAGCACACTGGCCGCCTTGCTGGCCTGGGTGGTCATCGATATCTCACACACCAAGGCGCGGACCGAGATTGCTGCGCAGGCGCAAAGCCACCTGCTGCAGATCCGCGACCGCCTGGACAGGCAATTGCAAAGCACGCTGTCGGTGCCCGAAACGGTATCCGCCTTCATTGCCGCACAAGGCAGCATGTCGCCCGACATCTTTGCCACCGTGGTGGGCCGCCTGCTGGAGCACCAGCGCAATATCCGCAACCTGGCTCTGGCGCCCGACAACGTCATCAGCGATGTGTACCCGCGCGTGGGCAATGAGCGAGCGATTGGCCTGCGGTACCTGGACAACCCGCAGCAGCGTGGTGCGGTGGAGCGGGCCATCCAGACCCGCCGCACCGTCGTTGCAGGTCCCATTCCGCTGGTGCAAGGGGGGCTCGGCATCATCAGCCGCACGCCGGTTTTCCTGGCACATCCGCCGGGGCGCGCACCGGTGGGCGGGCCCCGTTACTGGGGCATCGTGTCGCTCACCGTCAATGCCGACACCCTGTTCGCCGACGTGGGCCTGAACTCGGACCAGATGGGTTTTCAGGTGGCGGCACGTGGACTGGACGCCATGGGCGCGCAGGGCGCGGTGTTCATCGGCCGCCCTCAGTTGTTCGACGAGGAGCCGGCCACGCTCGATGTGCCCTTGCCGGGTGGCGGCAGCTGGATCCTGGGCGCGGTCCCCACGGGCGGGTGGGGGGCTGCAGGCCGTGCACCCGCGCTGGTGGTGATGCTGGCCTACGCGTTCGCGCTGGTGCTGGGGCTGTTGAGCGCTCGGCTGGTGCGCGCCCACCAGCAGGTGCTGGCGCTGGCCAGCCATGACCGCCTGACGGGGCTGCCCAACCGGCGCCTGTTTGAAGACCGGTTGTCGCAGGCGGTGCTGACGGCCTACCGTGACCACCGTGCGGGCGCGTTGTTGCTGGTGGACCTGGATGGTTTCAAGGCGGTCAATGACAGCCTGGGGCATGGCAGTGGCGACCAGGTGCTGGTGCGTGTGGCGCAGCGTCTGGCCGGGCTGGCCCGCGCCAATGACACCGCCGCCCGCCTGGGCGGCGACGAATTTGCACTGGTGCTGAACGCTGTGGCGTCCCCGGAGGCCGCCATGGAACTGGCCCACAAGGTGCTGGCAGCGCTGGTGGCACCCATTGGACTCGACAGTGGCCAACACGTGCTGACCGGCGCAAGCGTTGGGGTCGCCTTGTTCCAGGGCCCTGCTGTGGAATCCATGCCCGCGCTCATGGACCGGGCGGACCGGGCGCTGTACACCAGCAAGCGCAGCGGCAAAGGGCTGGCCACATTGGCCGAAGCCCCCGGCGCTGCAGAGTTGCCGCAGGAGACCCCGCCGCCGTTGGCCTGAGAAGCATGTTTTGCATGGAAATCAAGCAAAAATAGCTGCAGGCGCTAGTACATAAAGCGCTTGCAGCTATATTTTTAGGAGCGTTTGCCGCCACGGGGCCTGTCGTCGTGCAGCCCCGCAACCCGGTCACAGCATGGCCGTGCGCTGCTGCTCGGCGCGCGATGCGCCAATGGCGGTCTCCACGTTCTTGACCTCCTCGGGCGGGGGCAGCACGGCGGGCATGCCCAGGGCCTGAATGGCCAGCTCGCGGCACCAGCCTTTGGTGTGGTACAGGTGGTGGTCCTCGTCTTTTTCCACGGCCTTGTGCGCTACCTTGAGCGTGTGGCCCACATCGCCCGTTGCCACCTTGGCGACCTGGCCCAGCAGCTCCCAGTTGGCGTGGTCCTTGGTCTCCGCGTGCACCACACATTCGCAGGCCACCAGCTGTGCGGCGTCGGGGCTGCCAGACTTTTTGGCCAGCTGCATCGCCTGTACCAGGGACGTGCCAATGTGCTTGACCACGGCCCGCGTGGGCGACTGCGTATCGGGGTCCAGGCCCAGTGCATCGCAGATGCCGCGCACCACGTTCTGATGCGCCAGCGTTTCTTCCAGATAACCTTGCCATTCCTTCTTCAGGTCGGGGTTGATGGCGCAGGTGAGCGCGGTGCGGTACACCTGTTCGCCGCCGAGTTCGGTCTCCATCATCTGCAGGACGAGGTCGTCGAGTTGGTGGCTGTCGTAGTGGCTTTTGGGCATGGGGGATCCTTGGGGTGGTGGGGTGAACGAAAAGGTGGGGCTTCAGGCCAGGGTGCGCACTTTGGGTTCACGCTCCCACTGGCGGGTCTGGGCAGCGGCGATGAAGCCCTGGGCGTCGGCCGGGTCCACTACGCCTGCATCGGGCTCGATGCCACCTGCCTGCAGGATGGCCCGCGTGCCCTTGCAGGCGGCAATGGCCTTGAGGTGGCCGAACGCGTCGCGGAACCAGTCGACGGCCGCCGCCTCCTTGGCCAGCTGTGCGCCCATGTCGGGCGACAGGATGGAGGCCACGGCGTCAAACACCACCGATGGCGTGCCCGCCAGCTGGCCATCGGCGGGCAGCAGCGTGCCGTCTTTCAGCACGGCACCGCCCACTTTGGGGGCCACGATCTTCACGGTGGCGCCGACTTTCTCCAGCGCCTTGCGCAGGTTGGTCACCGAGGCGCCGTTGGAGCCGTCGGCCACCAGAATGCCGATGGAGCGGCCCTGCAGCGTGGGCTTCATGCGGTCGATGATGCGCAGGGCGGGCGACAGGGGCAGGTCCTGCACCGGCTCGGTGGTGGCCGGGGCAGGGGGCAGTGCCGGCAGCCCCAGGCCGTCGGCCACGCGCTGGGCCAGGTCTGCGTCCACATGCAGCAGATGGCCCACCACGGCTTCGCGCACATGGGGTGTGCCGACCTTGGACAGCTCGAACACCAGCGCCGATGCCATGTGCGCCTGCTCCAGCGGGCTCTGGCTGCGGTAGAACATGCGCGCCTGGCTGTAGTGGTCGGCAAAACTCTCGGCCCGCACGCGGCCCTTCACGCCATCGTCGGCCTGCGCGAAGTGGCGAAAGCCTTGCGCGAGCGAGGCGCGGGGCGTGTCAGGCTGCAGGCTGCTGGGTTCGTAGTTGACGCGGCCCTTGGGCACCTGCATCTGCATGTGTCCGTCGCGCTGCATGTTGTGGAACGGGCACTTGGGGGCATTGATGGGGATCTGCGCAAAGTTGGGCCCGCCCAGGCGCGACAGCTGTGTGTCCAGGTACGAGAACAGGCGGCCCTGCAGCAGGGGGTCGTTGCTGAAGTCGATGCCGGGCGGCACGTTGGCTGGGCAGAACGCCACCTGCTCGGTCTCGGCGAAAAAGTTGTCGGGCCAGCGGTTGAGCACCATGCGGCCGATGGGCTGCAAGGGCACCAGTTCTTCGGGGATGAGCTTGGTGGGGTCGAGATGGTCAAACGGGAAGCGTTCGGCATCCTGCTCAGTGAACAGCTGCACGGACAGCTCCCACTCGGGAAAGTCCCCCGCCTCGATGGCTTCGAACAGGTCGCGCCGGTGGTAGTCGTTGTCGGCCGATTGCAGCTTCACGGCCTCGTCCCACACGGTGGACTGGATGCCCAGCTTGGGTCGCCAGTGGAACTTCACAAACGTGCTCTCGCCTGCCGCGTTCAGCAGACGGAAGCTGTGCACGCCAAAACCTTCCATCATGCGCAGGCTGCGGGGAATGGTGCGGTCGCTCATGGCCCACATCACCATGTGCAGGGTTTCGGGCATCAGCGAGACAAAGTCCCAGAAGGTGTCGTGCGCGCTGGCCGCCTGCGGAAAGCCCCGGTCGGGCTCCATCTTCACGGCGTGCACCAGGTCCGGGAACTTCATCGCGTCCTGGATGAAGAACACGGGGATGTTGTTGCCCACCAGGTCCCAGTTGCCTTCTGGCGTGTAGAACTTGACGGCAAAGCCGCGCACGTCGCGCGGCGTGTCCACCGAGCCTGCGCCCCCGGCTACGGTCGAAAAGCGGGTGAATACAGGGGTCTGTACACCGATGTCGGTCAGCACCTTGGCGGTGGTGTACTTCTTGAGCGAGTGCGTGAGTTCAAAGAAACCATGGGCTGCCGTGCCCCGTGCATGCACGATGCGCTCGGGAATGCGTTCATGGTCAAAGTGCGTGATCTTCTCGCGCAGGATGAAGTCTTCGAGTAGCGTGGGGCCGCGCGGCGCAGTGCGCAGCGAGTTCTGGTTGTCGGCAACCGCAATACCCTGCTGCGTGGTCAGCACCGGGTGTTTGCCGCCCGCCTGTTGCTGCAGCTCGCCCGCGTTGCCGCGAAAGTTATCGGACTGGGTGGAAGAAGGCAGGGCAGACGGCGATTTGTGGGCCGCGCTGCGCGAGGTAGGGGGTCGTGCCATGGGCGCTCCTGGGTGGTGCGTGGGGTAAAACGAAGCCACCATCTTTGGGCGCTGAGCGTTCCCAGCGGGTAGGACATGGCCCTATCGGCGCGTCGTCGGGCGCGCGTGATGACGGCTTGCCCGGCCGATACGTAAGTGCTTGCAACACACACCCGGGCGACATGGCACTTTGTTACGCTTGCTGGTTCCTTCGGAGGGGATAGCGTGAACGCAAAAAAATGGATGTTGGCCGCCAGCCTGTCTCTGGTGGCCTGGGGGGCCCAGGCCCTGCAGATCACCAGCTTCTCGCCCCAGGGCGAGGTGGCGCGCGTGCGCCAGGTGGTGGCCAAGTTCGACGCTGCTGCGGTCAATTTTGGGGACCCCAAGGCGGCCACACCCCTGAGCCTGAGCTGCAGCGACGCCAGTGTGACCAAGGGCACGGGCCGCTGGACTGGCGAGCGCGAGTGGGTGTTTGACTTCGAGCGCGACCTGCCGCCAGGCGTGCGTTGCACCGCCAGCGTCAAGCCGGGCTTCAAATCGCCCGCTGGCGCAGAACTGACGGGCGCCAAGAGCTATCAGTTCAATAGCGGCGGGCCATTTGTGCAGAACCTCCGCCCCAGCACCTACGAGCAGATCGACGAAGAGCAGTTCTTTGTGCTGTTCCTCAATGGTCCGGCCACCACGGCCAGCGTGCAGAGCAACGTGTGGTGCACGGCCGAGGGCGTGGGCGAGCGCATCCCCGTGCGTTTGATCGAGGGGGCGCAGCGCGCCGAAATCCTCAAGGGCCTGGGCCTGGAGAAAGACGCAGCACGCGAGCCCCTGTCCTTTGCCACGCTGGCCTGCAACCGCCGGTTCACCTCGGGCTCGCGCATGCAGATCGTGTTCGGCAAGGGGGTGGCCACCCCCAGCGGAGTCGCCAACACGGTGGAAAAACGCTTTGACTTCAAGGTGCGTGAGCCGTTTTCGGCCGAGTTCAGCTGCGAGCGCGAAAACGCCCAGGCGGCCTGCCTGCCGATCCGGCCGATGATGCTGTCGTTCAACGCGCCCGTGCCGCGCAAGCTGGCGGCTGCCATTCGCCTCAAGTCCGCCAAGGAAACCCTCAAGCCCCAGATCGATGGCGGCGCAGAAGGTGCCCAGGCCGATGCCCTGGTCAACAGCCTGCAGTTCAACGCGCCGCTGGCCGAGAACACCGCTTTCACCATCGAGCTGCCCAAGGATTTCAAGGACGCCTCGGGCCGCGCGCTGCGCAATGCGGACAACTTCCCGCTCAAGGTGTCCACCGGCGGCATGCCGCCGCTGGCCAAGTTTGCAGCGGCGCCATTTGGCATCGTGGAGCGTTTTGCCGAAGGCCCCGCGTCGGACAACCCGCCTGCGCTGCTGCCCGTGACGCTGCGCAACGTGGAGGCTGCCCTGCGCGTGCAGGGCCTGCAAGCGGGTGTTGCGACAGCCACCGCACCGGCGGGCAAGGTGAGCACGCTCAAGCCCCGCACCGACGCGGACATCATTGCCTGGTTCCGCAAGGTGCAGCGCTATGACAGTTACGTGGTCAACCGCAAGCAGGCGCGCCAGGATGTGACCGGCCCCCTGCCCAAGGTGCTGGATGACGACAAGGAATACGTGCAGTCGCGCATGCTGTCGCTGCTGGCAGGCAAGGGCGGCGTCAAGACGCTGGACCTGCCCAAGCCATCGAGCAACGACCCGCGCCCGTTCGAGGTGGTGGGCATTCCGCTCACACCCGGCTTCCATGTGGTGGAGATCGCGTCGCAAAAGCTCGGCGCCTCGCTGCTGGACGACCGCCATGGCGAAGGCCGCACGATGTACGTGCGCACCTCGGCGCTGGTGACCAACCTGGGGGTGCATTTCAAGCTGGGCCGCGAAAACGCCATGGCCTGGGTCACCACGCTGGACAAGGGCCAGCCCGTGCAGGGCGCCACGGTGCGCGTGTCGGACTGCCGAGGCAACGAACTGGCGCAGGCCGTGACCGACGCACAGGGTATAGCCCGTGTGGAGGGCCTCTCGTCCGAACCGCCCGGCTGCAATTCCAATTCTGAGGACGAGGTCGGCCAGTCGTACTTTGTGAGCGCGCGCCACAAGGGGGTGGATGGCGTGGAGGACATGGCCTTCACCTGGAGCGACTGGCAGCGGGGCATTGAGCCCTGGCGCTTCAATGTGCCCACCAGCCGGGCACCCTCGCCGGACGAGCGCGTCCACACCATCTTTGATCGCACGCTGTTCCGCGCGGGCGAAACCGTGTCGATGAAGCACCTGCTGCGCGCCGAAACGCGCCAGGGTTTTGCCCTGTCGGCATCGCGTCCCGACACCCTTGTCATCACGCACCTGGGCAGCGGCCAGCAGTTCACCCAACCCCTGGTGTGGCGCGGCACGGCCACCGGAGGGCTCAGTGCGCAAAGCACCTTTGCGATTCCGCCCGCTGCCAAGCTGGGCGTGTACCAGGTCGAGCTGGGGGGCAACGGCACGGTGAATGGCAGCCTGGCGTCGGGCTCGTTCCGCGTGGAGGAGTTCCGCCTGCCCGTGCTGGAAGGCCGCATCGCCCCGGTCGAGAAAAAGGCGCTGGTGCGCGTGCGTTCGGTGCCCACCGACGTGCAGATCAACTACGTGGCCGGTGGCGGCGCGGCCAACCTGCCGGTGCGCGTGTCGGCCCTGGTGCGCGGCAAGTCCCTGGAGTTCAGCGACTACGACACCTTCCGCTTCAACCCGCCCCGCAAGCGCGAGCAGAGCAACGCCAACAGCGACGACGAAGAGGCCACCGCCAGCCAGGACGCGCGCGTGATTGCCGACAAGCTTCCGCTCACCCTCGACAAGAACGGTGCGGGCAAGGTCACCATCGACAATGTGCCCCAGGCCCGCCAGCCGCAGGAACTGCTGCTGGAGGCCACCTACGCCGATCCCAATGGCGAGGTGCAGACCCTTCGCAGCACGCAGACGCTGTGGCCCGCCGGTGTGGTGGCGGGCATCAAGACCGAGGGCTGGGTGTCTGCGCGCCAGAAGATCCGCTTCCAGGCGCTGGCGCTGCAACACAACGGCAAGCCGGCGGCCGACACCGCGCTGCAGGTGCAGGCCATGGCCCGCATCACCACCACCACGCGCAAGCGCATGGTGGGTGGCTTCTACAGCTACGACAACCAGACCGATACCAAGGACCTGGGCACGCTGTGCAGCGGCAAAAGCGACGCGCGCGGCCTGTTGCTGTGCGAGGCCAAGCTCGACGAGGCGGGCGAGGTGGAACTGGTGGTCACGGCCACGGACAAGGACGGCAACACCAGCGTGGCCGCTTCGTCAGTGTGGGTCACGCGCCAGGGCGAGCTGTGGTTTGGTGGCGAAGACCATGACCGCATCGACCTGCTGGCCGAGAAGAAGAGCTACCAGCCCGGCGAGACCGCCAAGTTCCAGGTGCGCATGCCGTTCCGCTTCGCCACGGCCCTGGTGGCTGTGGAGCGTGAGGGCATCATCGACACGCAGGTGGTGCAGCTCAACGGCCAGGACCCCACAGTGAGCCTGAAGGTGCAGCCCGACTGGGGACCCAATGTCTACGTGAGCGTGCTGGCCTTGCGGGGGCGCCTGCGCGAGGTGCCGTGGTACAGCTTCTTCACCTGGGGTTTCAAGGCGCCGCGCGAGTGGTGGACCTCGTTCTGGTACGAAGGCAAGGAATACCAGGCGCCCACGGCGCTGGTGGATCTGTCCAAGCCCGCATACCGCCTGGGTGTGGCTGAAATCCGCGTGGGCACACAGGCCCACCAGATCGATGTGAAGGTGCAGGCTGACAAGGAGAGCTACGCCGTGCGTGGCAAAGCCCAGGTCACCATCACCGCCACGCTGCCGGGCGGCAAGCCCGCCGCCAACGCCGAAGTGGCCCTGGCCGCCGTGGACCAGGCGCTGCTGGAGCTGATGCCCAACAACAGCTGGAACCTGCTCGAAGCGATGCTGCAGCGCCGCAGCTGGGGCGTGGAGACTTCCACCGCGCAGATGGAAATCATTGGCCGACGCCACTACGGCAAAAAGGCCGTGCCCGCTGGGGGTGGTGGGGGCAAGTCACCCACGCGCGAGTTGCTGGACACCCTGCTGCTGTGGGAGCCCGCACTCAAGCTTGACGCCAACGGCCAAGCCAAGGTCACCGTGCCGCTCAACGATGCGCTGACCACCTTTAAGATCGTGGCGGTGGCCGATGCGTCCACCGGGCTGTTTGGCACCGGCAGCACCAGCATCCGTGCCACGCAGGACCTGCAGATCATCAGCGGCCTGCCGCCGCTGGTGCGCGAGGACGACCAGTTCCGCGCGCAGATCACGCTGCGCAACACCACCAAGGCCGCCATGAAGGTGGAGGTGGCACCACGCGCCACGCTGCTGGAGCTGAAGCCACAGACCATCGACATCCCGCCAGGAGAGGCGCGTGAGGTGGCTTGGGACGTAACGGCCCCCGCGCAGCTGGCGCAAACGCGCGCCGAGGCCATCCTGTGGGAGATCGAAGCCAAGGACCAGGTCAGCGGCGCCCGCGACGCCCTCAAGGCCCGCCAGCGCATCGTGCAGGCGGTGCCGCTCACGGTGCAGCAGGCCACGCTGGTGCAGGTGGACGGTAGCTACAACCTCGATGTGAACTCACCCGCCGACGCATTGCCCGGCCGGGGCGGCCTCAAGATGTCGCTGCAGCCCAAGCTGGCCGAAGGCCTGCCCGGCGTGCGCGACTGGTGGGCGCGCTACCCGTTTGCCTGCCTGGAGCAAAAGACCAGCAAGGCCGTGGGCCTGCGTGATGGCGCGCTGTGGCAGACCGTGGTGGCGCAGTTGCCCACCTACCTCGACAGCGATGGCCTGGCCAATTACTTCCCGCCGCGCGACGGCGATGCCAACCGGGGCAGCGACACCCTGACGGCCTATGTGCTGGCCGCCACGCACGAGGCCGCCAGCATCAATCCCGCGTTTGCCTTGCCCGACGAGGCCCGCGCGCCCATGGAGCGTGGCCTGATCGCGTTTGTGGAAGGCCGCATCCAGCGCAACTTCTGGAGCCCGCGCAAGGACCTGGACATGCGCAAGGTGGCTGCGCTCGAAGCGCTGTCGCGCTACGGCAAGGCCCAGGGCCGCATGGTGAGCAGCATCACCATCGCGCCCAACCAGTGGCCCACCCACACGGTGATCGACTGGGTCAATGTCTTGAAGCGCGTGGCCGATGTGCCCGAGCGCGACAAGCGCCTGGCCGAGGCGATGCAGATCCTGCGCGGCCGCCTGTCGTTCCAGGGCACCAAGCTCATCTTCAGCAACGAGCAGGACGACTACTGGTGGTGGCTGATGCAGAACGGCGACGTGAACACTGCCCGCCTTATGCTGGCGGTGATGGACGACCCGGCCTGGAAGGACGACATGGGCCGCCTGGCCAACGGCTTCATCAGCCGCCAGCAGGCGGGCGCCTGGCACACCACCACCGCCAACCTGTGGGGCGGCCTGGCGCTGGAAAAATTCAGCGCCAAGTTCGAGGCCGCACCCGTGTCGGGCACCACCAAGGCCAGCATGGGTGGCAACACCGCCAGCGTGGACTGGAGCAAGGTTGACCGCGTGAAGGCATCGGACGCCACCGGCGCTCCCAACCAGATCACCTGGTTTGGCGCCCCTGCATCGCCCGGCAACCTGAAGAACAACGGCATGTTCCTGCCCTGGAGCAAGGCGGGCGGCAAGGAGCAGCTGGCCGTCACGCACCAGGGCCCGGGCAAGCCTTGGCTCACGCTGCAGTCGGTGGCGGCCATTGATCTCAAGGCGCCGTTCGCGGCGGGCTATGCGATCAAGAAGACCATCACCCCGGTGGAGCAGGCCAACAAGTCGCTGCCCGCCGGCCAGTACACACGCGGCGACGTGCTGCGCGTGACGCTGGAGGTCAACGCCACGGCCGACATGACCTGGGTGGCCATCACCGACCCCATCCCGGGCGGGGCCACCATCCTGGGCAGCGGCCTGGGTCGCGATTCCGAGATCGCCACGCAGGGCGAAAAGAAGAGCGGCGCTGGCTGGCCCGCGTTCGAGGAGCGCAGTTTTGAGTCCTTCCGCAGCTACTACGAGTACCTGCCCAAGGGCACGGTCAAGATGGAGTACACCGTGCGGCTGAACAACGCGGGCGACTTTGCGCTGCCACCGAGCCGGGTCGAGGCCATGTATGCGCCCGAGATGTTTGGCGAGTCGCCCAACGCCCGGGTGAAGGTGCAGGTGGCCAAATAAGTCGCCACACCCCAACGCCACTTCGTCATAACGTCGCCATGCACAGCCTTGCCCATTGCCCACCCCAGGCACGCATGCCATGAGCCTCAGCGTCTTTCTGGAGCTGCGGTTCTGGCTGCTGGTGGGGTTCTCGCTGGTGCTGCCGGTGGGTATCTATGCGTTGCTGCTGGTCACCCGGTCGATCTCGCGCTGGGCGGTGCTGGGCTTTGGCGTGGCGCTGGTGCTCATTGCGGGCGTGGATGTGTACCTGTTGCAGTCCATCGCCGCGCAGGCCAAGAGCACGCCGTCGCTGGCCGATGATGCGTGGTTCAGTTCCGAGCTGACGATTGCGCTGTACCTGCTGCCCGTGGTGTTCGGCGGCATCGGCGTCAACCTGATTTCGCATGTACTGCTGCGCCACCTGACCGAGGCCGAGGGGCGGTTTGACCGTGAGCACTCCGATCGCTGAGTCGTGAGGGGCTTACGATGCTCCGATCCCTTCGTTTTCAGAAAGTCAAACCGCCATGATCCTGGGTCTCGCTGCCAATCGCCTGCACCACCACACCGAAGACGCGGCGCTCTTTTCCTGGTTGCGCGTCTGCGAGGCGGGCATCAGGGAACTGCAGCTGGGGCTGCACGCCGTGGGCCGCACGCACGATGCGATCGTCGCTGCGGGCATGTTGCAGGGGTACCGCCCGCTGGTGCGCTATCCCTACGGGCGCGACGGTGGGCTGATGAAAGTGGTGGCAGAGGTGGTGGGCATGGGGGAAGGGCGCACGCTCGATGGCGCGATCTACCTCACCGACCCTGTGGACCCTTCTTCCATCTTCCCCGAGGCGCTGGCCCTCAAGCGGCAGTGTGTGATCCACGGCAAGCCGTTTCTCTCCACCGTTGCCAGCGCGCGCGACTGGATCGAGATGGAGCGCATCCACGCCGGGCTGCCGCGCGATCCCCAGGCCGACCGGTTTCATGACCATGGCACCCAGACGCTGGCCCTGATTGCGCACGACGCGTGCAAGCAGGCCATGCTCGACTTTGCGGATCGTAACTTTGATGTGCTGTCGCAGTTTCGCCACCGGGTGGCCACCGGCACCACGGGCCAGCGACTGAACGCCCTGGCGTGGAGCAAGGGCTGGCCCGAAGGGCAGCCCTGGGTGCAGCGTTTTAACAGCGGGCCGCTGGGTGGCGATGCGCAGATTGCCGACCTTGTGTTGGAGCGCCGTTGCCACCGCGCCGTTTTTTTTGAGGACCCGCATGTGGCGCGCCAGCACGAGGCCGACATCCAGTTGCTGGAGCGCGCCGTGACCACCGCCACGCACGACGCGGTGTGTGTCACCGTGCCGGGCGTGGCGCAGCGCTGGTGCGACGCCGTGCGCCTGCGCGCGGCGCGCTGATAGTGCTTTCATTTCTGCGCGTTTGTGTTCCTTCCCTTCGCTTCCTTCGTCACCTTGCGCATGCGCACCCAGGCCACCGCTCTGGTGCTGGCGGCCTGCGCCTCGGGCGCCTGGGCCATTCCCACGTTTGACGAGGTGCGCGCGGACTTCAAGCCCTCGGACACCCTGATCCTCTCGCGCGAAGGCGAGGTGCTGCAGCGCTTGCGCACCGACGCCACCGTGCGGCGTGGCCAGTGGGTGCCACTGGCCGATGTGTCGCCCGCGCTGCGCCAGGCGCTCGTGCTCAGCGAAGACAAGCGGTTTTTTGAACACAGCGGCGTGGACTGGCGTGCGGCCTCGGCCGCCGCCTGGGGTAACCTGTGGAACCAGCGTACACGCGGGGCCAGCACCATCACCATGCAGCTCGCGGGTCTGCTGGACGGGGACTGGCGCCAGGGCCCCGGAGGGCGCACGGTGGTGCAGAAGGTCGGTCAGACCGTGGCCGCCCAGGTGCTGGACCGGCGCTGGCGCAAGGACCAGATCCTGGAGGCCTACCTCAACCTGGTGCCGTTTCGCAGCGAGCTGGTGGGCATCGATGCCCTGAGCCGCACCCTGTTTGGCAAGGCGGCCCACGGTCTGGACGACCGCGAAGCCGCGGTGGCAGCGGCCCTGGTGCGCGCGCCCAACGCACGGCCTGCGCTGGTGGCTCAGCGTGCCTGCGGCGTGCTGCGCGACATGCAGCATCGCCCTTCCACCCCCGCCTCGCCCGCTGCACCGGCGGTGCGCCTGGACTGCGATGCGCTGGACCTGTTCACCACGGCCGCATTACAACGCCGCGCCTTCGATGCCAGCGAGGGTGTGGCGCCACACTTTGGCCGCTACCTGCTGCGCCAGCGGGACAAGGACAGCGCTGTGCCCGAGCGGGTGGCCACCACCCTGCGCGCGCCGTTGCAGCGTTTTGCGATGCAGAGCCTGCAGCAGCACCTGCGCGAGTTGCGCGGGCGCCATGTGGAAGACGGCGCGGTGCTGGTGCTGGACAACGCCACAGGCGCGGTGCTGGCTTGGGTGGGGTCATCCGGCCAGCTCAGCCAGGCCAGCGAGGTCGATGGGGTGCTGGCGTTGCGCCAGCCGGGCTCCACGCTCAAGCCGTTCTTGTACGCCCAGGCGATTGCCGAACGGCGGCTCACGGCAGCCTCGCTGGTGGAGGACTCGCCCGCGCAGATCACCACGGCGGGCGGGCTCTACATTCCGCAAAACTACGACCGCCAGTTCAAGGGCTGGGTGTCGGTGCGCACGGCACTGGCGGCGTCGCTCAACGTGCCCGCCGTGCGCACGCTGGTCATGGTCACGCCCGATGCGTTCCACCGGCAGCTCGGGGCCATGGGATTGCCGCTGCGTGAAAGTGGCGACTACTTTGGCTACAGCCTGGCACTGGGCAGCCCCGAGGTACCGCTGCTGCACCTGACGAACGCCTACCGCACGCTCGCCAACGGCGGGCGTGCCAGTCCTGTTGCAGTCACGCTCGCCAACGGCGGGCGACAGGGCAGCGTAGCCCCGGCCGATGCCAAGCCCCGCTTCACGCCAGCCATCGACCCACGCGCCGCCTTCATCGTGGGCGACATCCTGTCCGACGGCAATGCACGCGCCCGCACCTTCGGCACCGACAGCGTGTTGGCCACCCGCTTCTGGACGGCGGTGAAAACCGGCACCAGCAAGGACATGCGCGACAACTGGGCCGTGGGCTGGTCCGAGCGCTACGCGGTGGGTGTGTGGGTGGGCAATGCCAGTGGCGCGGCCATGCACGAGGTCAGCGGCACCAGTGGTGCAGCGCCCATCTGGGCAGCGGTGATGGGCTTTCTGCACGCCCGCGAGCCCAGCCGGGCGCCCAAGGCCCCTGGGGGCCTGGTCAGGGCGGCTGTGCGGTTTGGTCCGGGCCAGCCGCCCTCTGCAGGCGTGCTCCAGCCGCTGGAGGCTGCGCGCGACGAATGGTTTGTGCCTGGCACGCAGCAGTCTTTGTTTGCTATTGATTCAATAGCTTCCGAGCCATATTCCACTAGCGCATCTGGCCAAAAAGTCTCCAAAAACGCTGCCTCGACCCCTACGGCGCCTCCTGCCGGTGCTTCTGCCCGCATCACCGCCCCGGCGTCCGGCACGGTGATCGCGCTGGACCCGGACATCCCGCCGATGCGACAGCGCCTGCAGTTCACCGCCACGGGCGATGCAGTGCAGTGGCGGCTGGACGGCAAAACCCTGGGCCGGGGCCCTCGGGTGGCCTGGATGCCGTGGCCTGGGCGGCATGTCGTGCAGATCACGGATGCCCAGGGCAAGGTGCTGGACGAAGTCCGGCTGGAGGTGCGTGGTGCCGGTGTGGTGGCAGCGCCCCCCCGGGCAGGTGCGCATTGACGCTGACAAATCCGAGGAATACGGTGTGAATTTGGGCTAAGTCCCGGTTCAGGCGACTGTTTAAAATAGTTACAAACTATCCCTATGCCCTCGCTTCGCCAGTTTTTCTCTCACCGCCTGATCTGGCTGGCTTTGCTGGTGGCTCTGGGTATTGGGGCGTTGTTCGCCCGCACCATCTGGACCATTCGCAATGACGAGTGGAGCTATGCGGTCCAGACCAATTCCAACCTGGTCCGCACCTTGGACCAGGGGTTGGCCTGGGCGCTGGACTCTTTCGACAAGTCCCTAGAGGGCGTGGCCCGTGAGGTCGCGCGACCCGAGGTGTGGGCGCTGCCACCCGACCTCCGTTCACGGGTGGTGTTCGACAACTCGCTGCGTGCGGGGGGGGCGGGCGACGTGCTCGTCCTGGATGCTGAGGGCAATGTCGTTCTGGACTCGGGCTCGCTCGTTCCTCGTCGGGTCAATTTGGCCGACCGCGACTACTTTCAAGCGTTTCGTGACCAGGGAAAGCAAGGGCTGTTCTTTGGCAAGCCCGTACCTTCGTGGGTGACGGGCCTCAACATCCTGCCGATCTCTCGTGCTTACTACCACGCCGATGGCAGCTTTGCCGGGGTGGTGGTGGGAGCCATTCGCCTGAGTTATTTCAAAGAGCTGTATGGGTCTTTGGATCTCGGAAACAACAGCGGTATCAACCTCTTCCGGCAGGACGGGGTGGTGATATCGCGCTTTCCCTACGGAGACGCCGATGTTGGCAAATCCATCGCGGGCTCTCCGAACCTGGTGCGCTTCCAGACCGAGGGCGCGGGATCGTTCGTCGGTGTAGCGGCGCTTGACGGGATTGAGCGCCTGTATTCCTTCCGGCCCGTGGGCAACTATCCGCTGATCCTGAACGTCGCCCAGTCCACCGACACCATCCTGGCCAAGTGGCGGAGCAGCGCCTGGGTGCTGGGTGGCTTTGCCGTGCTGCTGATGCTGGGCTGCCTGGGGCTGGCCCTGCTTTTTGTGCGGGAGCTGGTGTTGCGCCAGCAGGTGTCGGCGCGCCTGACCGAGGCCGAGCACGACCTGCGCACCACCCTCGACAACGTGCCCTCGATGATTGCCTACTGGGATGCCGGTATGCACAACCGCTTTGCCAACCGCGCAGCGCTCGAGGAGTTTGGTACCTACCCGGCACCGGTGCGGGGCCGCCACATCAGCGAGCTGCTCAGCGAGGCCCGGTACGCCGCCAGTAAGCCCAACTACGACTTGGCGTTGGCTGGCAAGCCACTGCGCTTTGAGCGCACGGACGAGGACCAAGACGGCCTGCCACGCCACTGCATCGTGTCCTATCTACCCGATACCGATGAGCGCGGCGTGGTCACCGGGCTGTTTGTGCAAGTGACGGACATCACCGAACGCAAGCGCATGGAGAACGAACTGTTCGACGAGAAAGAGCGCGTGCGCCTCACGCTGCAATCCATCGGCGATGCCGTGGTCTGCTCGGACGCCAGGGGCATGGTGACCTACCTCAACCCCGTGGCCGAACGCCTCACGGGCTGGCAGGCGTTTGATGCGGCCGGACACAACGTGGACGAGGTGGTCAGCCTGCGCAGCCCCGACAACGACGAGCCCTTGCCCAACACGCTGCGCACTGCGATTCAGCATGGCGCGGCCACAGAACCCGTGCGGGGCGTGCTGGTGCACCGCACCAGCGGCCAGCGCTTCCAGGTGGAGGAGACGGCCAGCCCCATTGCCGACCGCCATGGTGCAGTGACCGGCGCAGTGGCCGTGCTGCGCGACGTGACCGAGGCCGTGGCCATGGCCGAGCGCATGGCCCACCTGGCCCAGTACGACGCACTGACCGACCTGCCCAACCGCGTGCTGCTGCAGGACCGAGCACGGCTGGCCATGGCGCAGGCGCGGCGCGAAGGCAAGTCGCTGGCGGTGATGTACCTGGACCTTGATGGCTTCAAGGAGGTCAACGACCGCCTGGGCCACGATGTGGGCGACGTCCTGCTGGTGCAGTTTGCCCAGCGCCTGCAGGCAGCGGTGCGTGCATCCGACACGGTGTGCCGGCAGGGGGGCGATGAGTTTGTGGTGCTGCTGCCGGGGCTGGATGGGGTGGAGCACGCCTGCCTGGTGGCGCGCAAGATCCTGGCGGCCTGCGACGCAGCGTTTGATCTGGCTGGGCAGCCGGTGCGGGTGGGCGTGAGCGGCGGCATTGCGCTGTTCCCGCAGCACGGCAGCACGTTCGATGAGCTGTCGCGCCATGCTGACGGCGCCATGTATGCGGCCAAACGCGGCGGGCGCATGCGCTTCATGCTGTACCAGGGCCCGGATGCCGATCCCGAGGTGGTGTTGCCCGAGTCCTCTCAAGTGGCCGCGGCCCAGTAGTCCATCTGCTGAAGTCGGGCGTCCGGGTGGCATGGCGCTGTCCGTCGCTGGAAATTTGTTGCAAGCCGTCGAAAAAATTTTGATGGCTGGCCCCCGCGCCACCGCCTACCATTCGGCGCATTCCCCATCCTGGAGAGCCTGCGTGCCCAATCTGTCCAAAATCACCTGCATCGAAGACCTGCGTGTCATTGCCCAGCGCCGCGTGCCGCGCATGTTCTATGACTACGCCGATTCGGGCTCGTACACCGAGGGCACCTACCGCGCCAACGAGAGCGACTTCCAGCGCATCAAGCTGCGCCAGCGCGTGGCCGTGAACATGGAAGGCCGCACGACCCGCACCACCATGGTGGGGCAGGACGTGGCCATGCCCGTGGCCATTGCACCCACCGGCCTCACCGGCATGCAGCATGCCGACGGCGAGATCCTGGGGGCCAAGGCGGCCAAGGCGTTTGGCATCCCGTTCACCCTCTCGACCATGAGCATCTGCTCCATCGAAGACGTGGCCGAACACACGGGCCGCCACCCGTTCTGGTTCCAGGTGTATGTGATGCGGGACCGCGACTTCATCGAACGCCTGATCGACCGCGCCAAGGCGGCCAACTGCTCGGCGCTGCAGCTCACGCTCGATCTGCAGATCCTGGGCCAGCGCCACAAGGACATCAAGAACGGCCTCTCGGCCCCGCCCAAGCCCACCATCGCCAACCTCATCAATCTGGCCACCAAGCCGCGCTGGTGCATGGGCATGCTGGGCACAAAACGCCGCAGCTTCGGCAACATCGTGGGCCACGCCAAGGGTGTGGGCGACCTGTCGTCGTTGTCGTCGTGGACGGCTGAGCAGTTCGACCCGCAGCTCAACTGGGGCGATGTGGAGTGGATCAAGAAGCGCTGGGGCGGCAAGCTGATCCTCAAAGGCATCATGGACGCCGAAGATGCGCGCCTGGCCGTCAACAGCGGTGCCGACGCACTGATCGTCAGCAACCACGGCGGGCGCCAGCTCGATGGCGCGCCATCCTCCATTGCCGCACTGCCAGGCATTGCCGCGGCAGCGGGCAAGAACATCGAGGTGTGGATGGACGGCGGCATCCGCAGCGGGCAGGATGTGCTCAAGGCCCGCGCTTTGGGCGCGCAGGGCACGCTGATTGGCCGCAGCTTCTTGTACGGCCTGGGGGCCTACGGCGAGGCGGGCGTTACGCGTGCGCTGCAGATCATCCAGAAAGAGCTGGACATCACCATGGCGTTCTGTGGCCATACCAACATCAACAACGTCGATTCGTCGATCCTGCTGCCCGGTACCTTTCCCACGGCCTGAGCGGCTGAAAGCCCTCTACCGCGCGGCCGTCGCCGGCGCCGGCAGGCGCTTGAGCGTGGCCAGGTAGGCCACCACGTCCTCGCGGCCCTGCGCATCGTCGAGCTGGTAGTCCATGCCCTGGCCGGGGATCAGCGCCTCGGGGTCGGTCAGCCAGGCCTTGAGCGTGGCACGCGTCCACAGCAGCTTGCTTGCGCGCAGCGCGGGCGAGTAGTCAAAATCCTTTAGCGCGCCCGCGCGGCGCCCCACCACGCCCCGGTGCGCCGGACCGTCGCCGTGCTGGTCCGGGCTGTGGCAGCTGCTGCAATGCGCCGCGTACAGCGCAGCGCCACGCTCCACCGACTGGGCCGCAGCGGGGCTGTGGGCCCCCCACAGCAAGGTGGCCGCAACGGCAACCCAATGAACAGGGAACAGTGGGCGAGGCAGAGGCATGGCGGGCAGCATGGGGTGGAAAGCGCGAGCGTTGTGGGCAGAGGTGACTCTTGCAGTACGGACGATCCCGTCGCCTGGATTCATGCCCGTCGCGGTGGGGTGCCCGATACCCCGACTACACCAATTTGCCGAGCCAGGGCACTGTTTTTGTGCCCGGCGACATCCAAAGTGCCTGCTGTGGCGTATTCACCTACAGCAAAGCCCCGCAAGGCCTGCCAACCCGATCAATCCAAGACAATGGGCGCATGAGCACCCTCCACCCAGACAGTGAACTGATGGACCTCCTAGACCGCATTGCCGCGCAGGACGACTCCGCGCTGAAAAAGCTGTACGAGCGCACCTCGTCGCAGCTTTTTGGCCTGGCCCTGCGCATCGTCCGCAACCGCGATGCGGCGGAGGATGTGCTGCAGGAGGCGTTTTTGACCATCTGGCGCGGCGCGGGCAACTACCGCGCATCGCTGAGTCCGCCCATGGCGTGGATGGGTTTGATCGTGCGCAGCCGGGCGCTGGATGCCCTGCGCAAGCGCACCACAGACCGGTCCGATCTGATGAACGAGCTGGATGACGAGATGGCGCAGACGCTGGAGGGCGATACGCCCAACCCCATGGACGCCGCCGATGCCAGCGAGCAGGCCTTTGCGCTGCACCACTGTCTGGGAAAGCTCGATCACAAGCAGCGCGAAGTGGTGAGCCTGGCCTACCTGCGCGACCAGAGCCACGGGGAGCTGGCCGAGCAACTCAAGCTGCCGCTGGGTACCGTCAAGACCTGGATCCGTCGGGGCCTGGAACAGCTGCGCACCTGCATGGCGCGTTTTGCGTGAGGTTGCCATGAACATTACCCAACACCCCGAACTGCTCGAACGCCTGGCTGCCAGCTACGCCCTGGGCACACTGCGTGGCGGCGCCCGCCGCCGATTTGAAAGCCTGGCCCGCGAACACGCCACCGTGCGCGCTGCAGCGCTGGTCTGGCAGACCCGCTGGTCCGGCCTGACCGAGTTGCAGCCCGCCATCCACCCCGCGCCCGCCGTGTGGACGCGCATCGACAACCTGGTGCAGGCCGACCGGGCTGCGTCCGCCATGCAGGCGGCCCGTGTGCACCAGGCCGCAGAGGCCCCCAGTGGCTGGTGGCGCAACCTGCTGGTGTGGCGCGGTGCGGCGGCTGCGGGCGCCATCGCCACGTTGGCGGCTGTGGTGGTGGGCGTGCAGGTCAATGGCGGCCTGCGTGCCACCACGGGCGCGCAGATCGCCGCACTGCAGCAACAACTGCAAGCCACGCCCCAGATCCAGTACGTGGCGGTGCTGGCCGATGACAAGGCCGACGCGTCGATGCTGGTGACGTTCGACCCCAAGAACAACCAGCTCGTGCTGCAGCGCGTGGGAGGTTTCCAGGAGGGGACGGACAAGTCCTTGCAACTGTGGGCGCTGCCGCCCGCTGGTGGCCCGCGCTCATTGGGCGTGCTGGGGCAGGACAAGTTGCTCAAGCTGGTGGCCCAGGAGGGCGATGTGAAAGAAGTCCCCACGCTGGCCATCAGTCTGGAGCCCAAGGGGGGGGTGCCCAGCGCCACAGGCCCGACCGGGCCGGTGCTGTTCAAGGGCGCTCTGATCCGCAAGGCCACCTGACACCCGGGTTCCAGGCAGTTGCTTACAGGTCTGGAAGAACCGGTGGCAAAAGAAAAGAATAGTCGCTACCGTTGAATCCACGGGTTTCTCTTCGTCGTATTCAAGGCGGGGTGCTTGGCACCCCACCATCCACCTACGAGGAGATCCCCATGCCATTGAAAAAAATCAGTCTGGCCGTGCTGGCTGTTCTGGCTGCCAGCGCAGCGGGCGTCAGTCTGGCGTCCAGCCACCGTGAGGCGCCGTTCATCACGACCCAGCCCAAGGTTGACGGCAGTGACTTCTACCTGTTCAACAGCTACGAACCGGGTCGAGCGGGTTTTGTCACCATGATCGCCAACTACCTGCCGCTGCAGGATGCCTATGGCGGCCCCAACTACTTCAGCCTGGACTCGAATGCGCTGTACGAGATCCACATCGACAACAACGGCGACGCAGCGGAGGACATCACCTTTCAGTTCCGCTTCAGGAACACGCTGAACAATGGTGGCAACGGCATCACGCTCGATATCGGTCCTGATGGTGCCCGCAAGAAGGTGGCGATCCCGCTGCGCAACGCCGGTGGCATCAGCGGCGCAGCGGGCGACCCGCTGGCTTACCGCGAAGAGTACGAGATGTTCATCGTGCGCGGTGACCGCCGTACCGGCAAGCGCGAGCAGATCACCATGGCCGGTGGGGGCACCACCTTCACCAAGCCCATCGACTACATCGGTGAAAAATCGCTGGGCAATGCGGCCGCCTACGACGCCTATGCCGGCAAGTATGTGTATGGCATCAACATCCCCGGCTGCGCCACCCCCGGCAAGGTGTTTGTGGGCCAGCGGCAGGACCCGTTCCCGGTGTCGTTGGGCACCATCTTTGATCTGGTGAATGCACCTGCCGCCGTCATCACCAGCGAGTCGAATGCCGCAGCCTTCGGCGCGGGCCAGATTACCAACAAGAACGTGACGTCGCTCGCGGTGGAAGTGCCCACCAACTGCCTCACGGCGGCATCGGGCGAGAAGGTCATTGGCGGCTGGACCACTGCCAGCCTGCGCCAGGCCCGCTTGCTCAATGGCAAGCCAGACTCGGGTCTGCAGGCCAGCGAGAAGGCCGGTGGCGCATGGACGCAGGTCTCGCGCCTGGGCATGCCGCTGGTCAACGAGGTGGTGATTGGTCTCAAGGACAAGGACAAGTTCAACGCATCCAAGCCCAAGGATGATGCGGCCAACTTTGCGGACTACGTGACGCACCCCACGCTGCCCGCGCTGGTCGAGACGCTGTTTGGCGCCAAGGCCCCCACGAACTTCCCGCGCACCGACCTGATGACGGCCTTCCTCACGGGGCTGCCCACCGTCAATCGCCCCGGCAACATCACCGGCCTGGGTGCCGGCGGCCCCCTGGCCGAAATGCTGCGCTTGAACACGGGCATTGCCGCCACGGCTGCGGCTGCGCAGAACTCGCTGGGGGTGGTGGCAGGTGATGCGGCCGGCTTCCCGAACGGCCGCCGCTTGGGCGACGACGTGGTGGACGTATCGCTGCGCGTGGCCATGGGGGCACTGTGCACAGTGACGGGTGCCACGGACGCGCTCAAGGTGGGCTGCAAGCCGGGGGATGCCCCGGCAGGAGGGGTAGCGTTTGTGGACGGCTCGCGCACCAAGGCGACGGACTACCGTACGGCGTTTCCGTACGTGAACCCACCGCTGCCCGGTGCCAAGAACTTCTGATCCGAAGGAGCCACACCATGCAAAAGAACCTTCGGATTCAGCACCTGGCCCTTACTTCGGTGGCGGCATTGGCCATCACCGGTTGCGGCGGGGGCGGTAGCGGCGACAACACGGCAGACCCTGGCAATGGGGGGGCCGTGATGGTGAACGCGTTCGCGTATGTGCAGCCCATTGTGGCCAGCGGCGCATCGGACACCACCGAACCTCAGGCGGTGGACCAGCTGGTGCTGTCCAGCACCGAGGCTGAAGAGCCCGATTCGCGGCTCTGACCCTCGCGCGATGTCCTGGCTGCGCCCCGAAGTGGTGTGGCCAGGGCGTGCGTGGGTGATTGTGTCTCTTTCGATATCCGCTGTTGTCACGAGCCCATGAAGAAACCTCATCACTGTGTGTGCGTGGCCTTGTGCCTGGTGCTCTGGGCGGGCACGGCCCTGGCGGCCTTGCCTCAGGACTTGCCACCTGGCCTCGATGCCGATGTGGTCGAGCGTCTGCCCGAGCGTGTGAGCGCAGCCCCCGCCACGCCCCAGGCCGCTGCCGCCACGGCCCGGCGCTGGATCACGCTGTCACGCGAGACGGCGGACCCGCGTTACCTGGGCCGGGCACAGGCGGCCCTGGCACGCTGGTGGGGCCAGGCAGGCGCCCCGGCCGATCTGCTGGTGTTGCAGGCCACCGTAGAGCAAGGGCGCCATGAATTTTCAGCAGCGCGCGCCACGCTGGAGCGCGCCTTGCAAACCAACCCCGCACAGGTGCAGGGCTGGCTCACGTTGGCCACGCTGGAGCGTGTGGCCGCGCGCTATGAGGCCGCCGAGGCCGCCTGCCGCAACGTAGCCCGCCACGGTGCTGCGCTGTATGCCACCGCCTGCCTGCTCGAAACCCGTTCACTGCAAGGCCAGCACGATGCCGCACGCAATGGCTTCACCGCCCTGCGGCAGCAGGTGGCGGGGAATGCCGCCCAGCGGGCCTGGATCGGGTCGCTGCTGGCCGAGAGCGAAGAGCGCGCAGGGCGCGATGACGCTGCCGACGCGGCCTACCGCCGCAGCCTGGCCGATGCCCCCGACGGCTACACCGCGCTGGCCTATGCCGACCAGCTGTTGCGCCGCAATCGTGCGAGCGCCGCACTGGAGGTGCTCCGGCACCAGCCCGACAGCGACTCCGTGCTGCTGCGGCGCGCGCAGGCCCTGCGGCTGATGGGGGACGCCGCGTGGCAGCCCCTGGTGCGCGACCTGGAAGCGCGTTTTGCCGCCATCGCGGCGCGCGGTGAGGGGCTGGACGCCCACGCCCGGGAGCGTGCCTTGCTGGCGCTGTGGTTGCAGGGGCAATCCGCCGCCGCATGGAAGGCGGCCCGCACCAACCTTGCCCTGCAAAAAGAGCCGCTCGACTGGTGGCTTGCACTCCAGACCTCTGAGCAGTCGGGCGACGCTGCTGCCCACCAGGCCGTGCGGCAGGCCCTGCAGCAAGCAGGGCTGCAAGACCTGCGTCTGGCGCGCTGGCAGACCCGGGGAGCCCAATGATGCGCTGCATGCACTGGATAACGGGCCTCCTGCGCCCACGCGGGCGTTCCCTGCGGGCCATGGTGGCTGTCGCGTTGACTGCCGCAGCACTGGCGCCCAGCGCCTGGGCCCACAAGGCCAGCGACGCCTATCTGCGGGTGACGAATGCGCTGGCACCCCAGGGCACTGCAGGGGCGGGCGCATCGATAGGCCTTGTGCTGTCGGTGGCCTTGAAGGATGTAGATGCCGCGCTGGAGCAGCTCGATGCCGATGGCGACCGCCAGCTCACATGGGGCGAGGTGCGACAGTCCGTGCCCGCCATCGTCCAGTGGGTGGGCCAGGGCATGTTGTGGCAGTGCGACGGCACGGCGACGGTGCCTGCCTGGCGCTTTGAAGCGTTGGAGCAGCGCACCGATGGGCGTTACGCGCGGCTGGCTGCCACGCTGCCCTGTGCGCCAGCCCAGGCGGTCACCCTGCGCTACGGCCTGATGCAGGGCATCGACCCCACACACCGCCTGCTGGTGGGCGGCGCGTTGAGCGGCCAGACGCTGGCAGCCGTGCTGGCCCCTGACGGGCGCTCCGGCACCGACCTGCGCTCTGCAGGCAGCCGCGCCGGACAAGCGGGGCCAGACGGTGCAGAAGGTGCTCAAGGCACGGACGCAACAGTGCCCGGCGCCCCACGCGGCGGGGTGGCCACGCTGCTGCACTTTGTGACCGAAGGGGTGCACCACATCCTGTCTGGCTACGACCACCTGGCCTTTTTGCTGGCACTGTTGCTGCCCATATCCTTGGCGCAGCCGCAGCCGCAGCCGCAGCCGCAGCCGCAGCCCCGCCACCGCGATCTGCCATTGCACACGGAGTCCGGCACAACACCGATCGCTGAAACCCTGGCCTCCGGCGCCAGGGACCGCTTCGCCGGGATCAAGGCGCTCCTGCTCACGGTGACTTGTTTCACCGTGGGCCATTCCATCACCTTGGCACTGGCAGGCCTGGGCTGGGTCACCGTGTCGGGCAACTGGGTGGAGCCCGCCATTGCCATCAGCATCGGCATCTCGGCGTTGCTGAACCTGTTTCCCGTCCAAGGCCTGCGCAGTAGCTGGCTTGCTCTGGGCTTTGGTCTGGTGCACGGGCTGGGTTTTTCCGGGGTGCTGGTTGAAGCTGGCGTGGCGGGGGCTTCGCTGTTGTGGGCCCTGGCGGGGTTCAACCTGGGGGTCGAAGTGGGCCAGCTGATGGTGGTCGCCCTGTGGTGCGCGGTTTCGGTGGCATTGGCGCGCAGGGCGTGGTACCGCTCGGTGGTGGTGCGTGGGGGCTCCGTCGCGTTGCTGGTGCTGTCGCTGTACTGGACCGTGCAGCGCCTTGCCTTCGCTGGCTGACGAGAACGGTGGCCAGTCCGTCGTGGAGGGCCAGACCCTGATCAGGCGCTAAAGACCCTTTGCGGCACTCTGGATTCACATCTGGACGTCGCCCGTGTGCGTAATGACGCTGTCGTAGCAATTATTTACAAACATGAGGAGCGCCCCATGAAGAGTCCCCTTTCCATCGCCGTGCTGGCTGGCGTTGCACTGACCTGCAGTGCGGCCCAGGCCGATACCGGCAAGCTGCTGCTCACCGGTGGTGTCAGCACCATCGCCGGATCGGCGGGCGGCGGGCTGACCCCCTGGGCAGTGATTGGCAGCAACGCCACCGAGGGCGAGGTGGGTGTCAGCGCCTATGCCACCCGTGCTGCGACCCAGGATTACAGCCTGAACGGCTATGGCGTGGCCCTGGGGCTGCACGACCGCCTGGAGCTGTCGCTGGCGCGCCAGGACTTTGATGCCTCGCCCGCGATCGCGCTCAACGGCATTGCGCCGTTTGGCGTGACACCCGGCCAGCACATCAAGATGGACGTGCTCGGCATCAAGCTCAAGGTGGCGGGCGACGCGGTGCTCAACAGCGACAGCTGGATGCCCCAGATTGCGGTGGGGCTGGAGCACAAGCAGGTGCACCCGGGCTCCCTCAGGTCGGTGCTGGACTTTCTGGGCACCAAAACCAGCGGCACCGATGTGTATGTGAGCGCCACCAAGCTGCTGCTGGCGCAAAGCGTGCTGGTCAACGGCACGCTGCGCTACACCAACGCCAACCAGAACGGCCTGCTGGGCTTTGGCTCGGCCGCGCCTGGCAAGAACAGCCGCAGCCTGCAGCCCGAGTTCTCGGTGGCGTACCTGATCAGCAAGAACCTGGCGGTGGGCGCCGAATACCGCTTCAAGCCCAACAACCTGCAGGCGCTGGGCGCTGCGGCAGGCCTGGGCGCTGCGCTGCGCGAAGACGACTGGAAGGACATCTTCGTGGCCTGGGCGCCCAGCAAGAACGTATCGCTCACGCTGGCCTATGTGGATTTGGGCCGCATCGTGCCCGGCATCACCCAAAACCGCCGCCAGACGGGCTACTACCTGTCGGCCCAAGTCGCTTTCTGAGGAGATTTTCATGACCCACTCCAAAACTCTCATCGCCCTGGCCATCGCCCTGAGCGGTTTGCTGGCTGCCCCGGCCTTTGCGCAGACCGCTGCGGCGCCGGTGGCGAACACTGCAGCCCCTGCCGGCCTGTACCAGGCCCTGGGCGAAAAGCCTGGCATCACCCGCCTGGTGGACGATTTTGTGAACCGTGTGGTCAAGGACCCGCGCATCGGCAGCCACTTCAAGGACACGAAACCAGCCGCCCTCAAGGAGAGCCTGACCGACCAGTTTTGCCAGTTGAGCGGGGGCCCTTGCAAATATGAAGGCGCTGACATGAAATCGGCCCATGCCGACATGGACATCAACAAGGGCCACTTCAACGCCCTGGTGGAGGTGCTGCAAAGCGCCATGGATGCCCAGGGCATACCGTTCGCTCAACAAAACCGCCTGCTGGCGTTGTTGGCGCCCATGCACCGTGATGTGATCACCAAGCGGTAAGACAATGAAAAATGCTATATTTTTAATAGCTGCTGGCGCAATATTCACTAGCGCTTGGGCCGGAAATGTTCAAATTCAGGTGCTGGACCGCGAGGGCAAGCCGGTGCCCGACGCCGTGGTGGTGGTGTACCCCGGTGCCACTGCGGGCGCGGCCCCCAGCCTGCTGCAGCCCAGCCCCACCATTGAGCAGGAGCGCATGCGTTTTGTGCCTGCCGTCACCGTGGTGATGCCCGGCACCACCGTGCGTTTCACCAACCAGGACCGCTGGGATCACCATGTGCGCGGCAACCCTACAGGCGTGGCCGCTGCAGCGGCCCCTGCTGCGCCTAGTTCCAATTTTGAGCTGCGCCTGGCCGGCAAGGCCGACGGCAAGCCCGCCAACTTTGCGGACGTCAAACTCGACACCCCTGGCGTGGTGCTGCTGGGCTGCCACCTGCACGGTTCCATGCGCGGCCACGTGTTTGTGACCGATTCGGCCTGGACACTCAAGACCGACAACGATGGCATTGCCCGATTTGCCAGCGTGCCGGATGGCGCAGCACAGGTGCGCGTGTGGCACGCCGAGCAACTGGTAGACCTGCCGCGCAAGGCGCTGAATGTGGTGCCCGGCCCGGTGCTCGATACCGTGCAGCTCAGCGTGGTGCCACGGGTGCGCCGCGCACCACCGGCTGCGCCTACCGGCCCTACCAACAGCCCCGGTGGGCCCATGGGGTCGTACAGCCAGGCGCCCGTCTCGCCTCCCCAGGCACATCAGCACCCGGGCAGCTGACCCGCCACCACAGCGGGTGGTCCAAAGGGGGCGGGTCAGCAGGGCAGCGATTTTTGGGGGCGTGGTCCGTCGCCCGCTCTTTCGTCTGAGTGTCTGCGGGCGTCCCCCTGCGGGGTCGTCCACAGGCTCTCAAGTCAACCCGGCAGCTTGAGCCCGCCCGGTCCGGAGGGCATGGTGTTGGCGCTGCTCTTTTGGCTGCCGGCCGTTGCACTCCCCACGTCCTGCTTCACGCTGCCAGGGGGGGCGTTCAGGTACAGGTACAGCGCTTGCGCATCCACGTCGCTGAGTTGCCCGAGCGACTCGAAGGGCATCACCTGGATCGGTGTGCCGTCAGGCCGCTTACCCGTGCGCAGCATGGCCACAAAGCTTGCGGCGTTGGGGTAGCGTGCCAGGGCGCTGTCGGCACTGTGTGTGCCAGGGCGGATGTCTGCCGCCGCAGGCCAGTCAGGCGGGCCGCCGGGGATTTTGCCGCCCGACAGGTCGGCACCATGGCAGCCGATGCACATGTTGGCCACGTACTGGCCGTTGGCCAGCGTCACTCCGGCAGCTGTCGGCCGCGAGGGGGCCAGCTGGTGGTCGATGCGCGAGGCCGCGTCGGGAATCGCACCCAGCCCATACAGCACCCAGGCAGGGTGCGGCAGATCGATCACGGCCTGCGTGCCCTCCTTGGGGGGGAACTGGCGCACATACGACACCAGGGCGTTCAGGTCTTCGTTGGTGAAGCGGTTGTAGTCCTCGCTGGGCATGACCAGCACCGGGCGGCCATTGGGCTTGACGCCGTGGCGGATCACGCTGTTCCAGTCCTCGGGCTGGTAGCGCGCCACCACGCCAGCCGGTGTGATGTTGGGCCCCACGATGCGCGTGCCCTTGCCATCGTTGACGAACTCGCGGCCCGTGCCTTGTGCGCCATGGCAGTCGGTGCAGCCACGCGATGCATACAGATAGCGCCCGCGTTCGATGGTCTGCGCATCGGTGGTGTAGGCCACGGGGCGGGGTTTGATGTCGATGTAGCGGTTGCGTTTTTGCTCGGCCAGGTACAGGCCGCTGGCAGCGGTGGCGACAACGATCACGCCCAGCAGCAGCGCGCTGCCTGCGGTCCATTTGATCCAGCGTTTCATGGTGGTATCCCTCTTCTTCGAATGGTGGCGGACGGGCTGAACGAATCAGCATGCCCAGGCGCCGGATTCTGAAGTCGAAGAAGCGGTTTGTGGCACCCCACCACCGCAGGGTATGGCGGGGCCGGTGACATTTGTCACAAACGGCCCGCCAGTGTGAGCGGGTGTAGCCTGTTCACACGCGCTCCATATCCTCTCAGCGCTCGATGGTCTTGTTCCAGCGCGCGTTCCACGCAGGGCGGTTGGCGTTCACGCTGTCCCAGTCCAGCGTCACGGCGTTTTTCATCCACTGGCTGATCTGCGCGACCTGGGCGGCACCCTCACCCACGGCAGGCGCCTTGGGGTTGGTGGGGATCTGCGCGCCAAACTGCAGCACGTTGGCCTGTGCCAGCGGGCTCAGCAGAAACTCGGCCAGCTTTTGCGCCAGTTCGGGCTCGCTGTTCTTGGCGATCACGCATTGGCCGGTCATCAGCACCACCGAGCCCTCCTTGGGCTGTGCGTATTCCACCGGAATGCCCTTGGCCTTCAAGGCCGCCACACTGGTCGGCGTGAGCGGGAAGATCGCCGCTTCGCCCGTCTGCACCATCTCCGAAATCTTGGCCGAGCTGGGGATGTACTCCAGCACGTTGGGGCCGATGGTCTTGGCCCAGTTGTTGAAGCCCGGCTCCACGTTCTTGTCGTTGCCGCCCTGGATGCGGTTGAACATCAAAAAGCCGTGCAGCCCGAACGACGACGACGGCATGGACTGGAACACCACCTTGCCCTTGTACTTGGGGTCGGCAAAGTCCATCCACGACGTAGGCGCGGCCCAGCCCTTTTCGGCAAACATCTTGGTGTTGTAGGCGATGCCGGTCATGCCCAGGCTCACGCCGCTGGCCAGGTCGTCCTTGAAGCGCGCGGCGGGGTAGATGTCGTTCAGGTGCGGGTTGGGCTTTTGCTTTTCGCACAGGCCCATGCCCATGGCGCGCACCATGATGCCGTCGTCCAGAAACATCACGTGCATCTGTGGCTTGTCCTTGTTGGCCTGGGCCTTCGCCAGGATGTCCGAGGACGTGCCAGGCACCACCACCACCTTCACGCCATGCAGCTTCTCGAACGCCGGGAACACGTACTGCGTGTACGCCTTCTCCATGGTGCCGCCATTCATGCCGATGTACAGCGTTTTGGTCTGCGCGGTGGCGGTGCCTGCGGCGGCCACGGCGGTCAGTGCGGCGGCCGTCACAAGGGCGCGGCGGGTGCGGCTGGCAAAGCGGGGGGAGAAGGTCATGGTGGTTTCCTTTCTGGTGGGGAGGGGAGTTTTGTCGGTGGCAAACGGGGTCAGTGGGCAGCGGCAGTGCTGGCCACGTCAGCCACCGTCGTTGGGAGAAATCGCTCAATCGCAAAGGCATCAATCGGCGTGGTGCTGCGGCCATCGCGGGCCAGCTCGGCCAGCACCTCACCCACGCCGGGGCCAATCTGAAAGCCCGCACCCGCAAAGCCAAAGCCATGGATCAGGCCGGGCGTGGTGTGACTCTTGCCCAGCACCGGCTGGCGGTCAGGCAGATAGCCTTCGGTGCCGCTCCAGGTGCGAATGAAGTGCGCATTCTTGAGGGCGGGCAGCAGCTCCACCGCCTGCACTGCCAGGGTAGCGATGGCGCTGCGCTCGGAGCGGGCGCGGTCGGCATCCAGCGCCACACCTGCGCCGCCGCCCAGCACCAGATTGCCGCGCGCCACCTGTCGGCAGTAGATGCCGCCGCCCTCCACACCCAGGCTCCAGTGCATGAAAAAGGGCAGGGGCTCGGTCACCGCCATGGCCGGATGGCCGGAGTGAATGGGCACGGCCTCGCCAAACTGCGCGGCCAGCGCACCGGCCCAGGCGCCTGCACAGTTGATGAGCACGGGCGCGCGCACCGCCACGGTGGTGCCCGAGCGCACGGTGAACAGCTGCCCGTCGTGCTCCACCGAGGTCATCGGTGTGCGTTCCAGAATCTGCGCACCTGCACGCCGTGCAGCCAGTGCAAATGCGGGCGACACCAAGCGCGGGTTGGCCTGGCCGTCATCGGGGCACAGCGAGCCACCCACGGCGAGCCCGCCCAGCCAGGGGCAGCGCTCGCGCAGCGTGGTGCCCGAGATGAGCTGGATGCCCAGGTCGAAGTCGCGGCTCAGGTTGGCATAGGCTTCCAGCGCAGCCATGTCCGCCTCGCTGCGCCCGATCTTGAAGTGCCCGCTGCGCTGGTACTCGCCATCGGTGCCAATCAGTGCGGGCAGGTCGGCCCAGACCTGGTGGGCGCGCTGCGCCAGCGGCAGCTGGCTCACCGGGCGGCCCTGGCGGCGCACGCCGCCATAGTTCACGCCACTGGAGCGCGAGCCGCACAGGTCACGTTCCAGCAGCACGACGGCCACGCCTTTGCGACGCAGTGCCAGCGCGGCCGATGCGCCCATGATGCCGCCGCCCACAATGGCAACGTCGGTGTCGATCGTTGGGGTGGCGGTCATGCGCGGGCCTCCGCCTGGGGTTGCAGGTGGATGGGAATCGGCTTGATCGGCGCTTGTCCGCGCAGCCTCCCCACCTGATCGATAGGCTTGCCTGTAGCGTGGGCCAGGATTTCTGCAGCGGCCACACCGCACATGCGGCCTTGGCAGCGGCCCATGCCCACGCGGGTCAGGGCCTTGAGGCGGTTCATCTCGTCGGCCCCAGCATCGTGGGCACAGGCGCGCAGCTCGCCGGCTGTGATGTTCTCGCAGCGGCACACCACCAGCGCATCGGGTGCGTGGGCGGCCCAGTCGCTGGGGAAGGGAAAGGCGCGCTCCAGCCCTTGCCGAAATGGCATCAGCTTCATCAGCTTGCGTTCCAGCTCAGTAGTGCGTACCGCATCGACCTTCACGCCATGGTCTGCCAGCAGCGCCAGCGCAGCGCGCTCGCCCGCCCACTCGGCCGCATCGGCGCCCATGATGCCCGCGCCATCGCCCGCCAGGTACACACCGGCAACGCTGGTGCGGCCTGCTGCGTCGCGTTCAGGCAGGTGGGCGCGGTGCATGGGGGCCCAGGCAAAGCGGCAACCCAGCAGGTCGGCCAGTTGGGTTTCGGACCGCAGCGCATAGCCAAAGCCCACGGCATCGCAGGGCACGGTGTGCTCGGCCTGGCCGTCACTCCACACCACGGCGTTGATCCGTATTTCGCCCTCCATGCGGACAGGCCGCACGCCGGTGTGCACCGCCACGCCATGCGCGCGCAGCCAGCCTACGTAGTACATCCCTTTGGCCAGCACGGCGGGCTGCGTCAGCATGCCGGGCAGCGCGGCCAGTTGGTCGGCAAAGCGGGCGGTGTCTAGCACTGCAGCCACCTTCACGCCCGCCTTGGCGCCTGCCTTGGCATATTGGTACGCCACCAAGTACAGCAGCGGCCCGGTGCCCATCAGCACCACGTTGCGGCCGATGGTGCAGCCCTGGAACTTGAGCGCCACTTGCGCTCCCCCCAGCGTGTACACGCCAGGCAGCGTCCAGCCCGGCACGGGCAGCACGCGGTCGGTGGCGCCGCTGGCCACGATGAGCTGGCCGTAGGGCACCGTGCGCGTGGTCTGTGTGGGGGCATGCAGCACATCGAGCTGGCCGCCTTGGGCGTTCCAAACCAGGCTGTTGGGTTGGTAGTCGATGTGGGCGGCCAGGCCATCCAGCGTGCTGTGCAATGCCGTGGCGCGTGATGCTTCGGTGCCATACAGCGTTTGCGGGCTGCGGGCAAAGTGGGCAGGCGGGCGGCGGTAGATCTGCCCGCCACCGCGCGCGGCCTCGTCGATCACCATGGGCCGCACGCCATGCGCCACCAGGGTTTGCGCCGCACGGATGCCCGCAGGGCCTGCGCCCACGATCACGGGTTGCAAGGTGGGGGCGGTCATGCGGCCCCTCCGGTAGTCAGCTGCATGCCCGCCTGGATGAAGGTGGCGCAAGACCGTAGGCGTTCGCCGGTAGCCGTCATCACCCAGCAGTCCTGGCACGCGCCCATCAGGCAAAAGCCGGCACGCGGCTCGTGGCTGAATTCGTTGCGGCGCAGCTGGGCACGGTGGGTGAGGATGGCCGTGAGCACCGTGTCGCCTTCGAGCGCCGTGGCGGTCTCCCCGTCGAGCACGAAGGGCACGGGGGCGCGGTCTTTTTCGGCCACGCGGTGGAGCAGGGCTGTGTTCACAGTCATGGAAGTCATGCCCATTTATTTGCGCCCTACGAGCACGCGGTCCAGGCCGTACACCCGGTCGAGAATCACCATCGCGCAGGCCGTCAGGGCCACCATCAGTGCCGACACCGCAGCCATCAGCGGGTCAATCGACTCGGTGGCGTACATGTACATGCGCACCGGCAGCGTCACCGTGCTGGGCGAGGTGACAAAGATCGACATCGTCACTTCGTCAAAGCTGTTGATGAAGGCCAGCATCCACCCGCCCGTCACGCCGGGCAGGATCATCGGCAGCGTGATGCGCGTGAACACTGTGGCCTGGCTGGCGCCCAGCGACAGGGCGGCATGCTCGGCACTGCGGTCGAAACCCACGAGGGCAGCCACCACCAGCCGGAGCGTATAGGGCGTGACGATGAGCGCATGCGCAAACACCAGCCAACCAAAGCTGCCTGTGCCGCCGATCAGCGCAAACAGGCGCAGCAGGGCTACACCCAGCACCAAGTGCGGAATGATCAGCGGCGACAGGAACAAGCCATTCAAAAAGCCGCGCCCGGCAAACTCGTAGCGCGTGATGGCAATGCCCGCAGGCACCGCCAGCACCGTGGCCAGCGTGGCTGAGGCCAGCGCCAGCCACAGGCTGTTCCAGAACGACTGCACAAAGTCCGGGTGCTCGAACACCGCCTTGAACCAGCGCAGAGAGAGCTCAGTGGTGGGCAGCGTCAGCGTGTTGTGCGGCGTGAACGCCACGATGCACACCACCAGCAAGGGGGCGAGCATGAAGGTGATGACCAGCGCGTTGAACGCGAGGGCGAGAGGGCCGTTTTTTTGCATCTTGGTTATCCCAAAGATTTCTTGTAGCGGCCTTCAACCAAGCGGTTGTAGCTCAGCATGACCACCAGGTTGGCCACCAGCAGCGTCAGCGCAATCGCGGCGCCCAGGGGCCAGTTCAGCTCGTGCAGGTATTCGTCGTACACCACCGTGGCCACCATCTTCAGCCGCCGCCCGCCCAGCAGGCCGGGGATGGCAAACGAGCTGGCCGCCAGGCCGAATACGATGAGGCTGCCGGACAGGATGCCAGGCAGCACCTGCGGCAACACAATGCGCCGCAGCGTGGTGAAGGGCGAGGCCTGCAGCGATAGCGCGGCGTTTTCCACACCCGGGTCCAGCTTCTGCAGCGAGGTCCACACGGGGATCACCATGAAGGGCAGCATCACATGCACCAGGGCGATGACCACCGCGATCTCTGTGTAGAGCATCTTCACCGGGCCGATGCCAACGAGTTGCAGCGCGCCATTCACCAGCCCCTCGGGGCCCAGCAGCATGCTCCAGCCAAAGGCGCGCACCACCACCGACACCAGCAGCGGTGCCAGTACCACCAGCAGCAGGATGGAGCGCCACGGGTTGCCCATGCGGCTCAGGATGTAGGCCTCGGGTGCGCCAATGGCCACGCAGATCAGCGTAACCAGCCCCGCAATCCAGAACGTGCGCCAAAAGATCGTGTGGTAGTACGAATCGGTGAACACATGGGCGTAATGCTCCAGCGTGAACTCACCCGCCTTCACCCCGGTGGCCGGGTCGAACGCGTTGAACGACAGCACGGCCGTGAGTGCCAGTGGCACCAGCAGCAGCACCGTGAACAGCAGCAGCGCCGGGCCGGACAGCCACCAGGGGGCGGCCTTTTTGTGGAGCAAGGTGGTGGCCAGGCTCATGGCGACACCTCGGCGGCGTCTTCGGCTTCTAGCTCGGCCAGGGCGGTTTCATCGGCGGGCAGCAGGCGCATGCAGTGGTCGGGCCAGTCCACGCCTGTGCGCTCGCCCTCGGCCAGCGCAGCGCGGCCGTCGTTGGGCGCCAGCACCATCAGGTCGCCCACGGGGGTGCCAACACGGTACAGCCACTGGCTGCCCAGGAAGAAACGCTCGCACACCTGGCCATCCATCCGGCCCTGCACGGCGGGCACCAGTTGCACTTTTTCAGGCCGCACGCTCAGCAGCACGGCGGCGCCGGGGCGGTAGCGGGCGCCGTCCACCTTCATCGTGAGGGCGCCCACCTTCACCTGCGTGTGCGTGCCATTGGCATGCGTTACCTGGCCAGGCAGCAGGTTGGCCTTGCCCACAAAGGTGGAGATGAAGCGCGTGCGCGGGTGCTCGTACACGCGGTGCGGGTGGTCGATCTGCGTGGCGCGGCCGGCCTCCATCACCACCACGCGGTCGCTGATGGACATGGCCTCGCTCTGGTCGTGTGTGACCATGATGGTGGTGGTGCCCACCTTGCGCTGAATCTGCCGCAGCTCAAACTGCATTTCCTCGCGCAGCTTGGCGTCGAGGTTGGACAGGGGCTCGTCCAGCAGCAGCACAGGCGGCTCAATGACCAGCGCACGGGCCAGTGCCACCCGCTGGCGCTGGCCGCCCGACAGCTCGCGCGGGTAGCGCGTGGCATGCTTTTCCAGGTGCACCAGCGCCAGCGCCTGGGCCACGCGCTCGGCGCGTTCGGCCTTGGGCACCTTGCGCATCTCCAGCCCAAAGCTCACGTTGGCTGCCACCGTCATGTGCGGGAACAGCGCATAGCTCTGGAACACGATGCCCAGCCCGCGCGTGTTGGCCTTGGCGTGGGTGATGTCCTTGCCATCGAGCTCGATGCGCCCGCTGGTCACGGCCTCGAACCCCGCCACCATCTGCAGCGTGGTCGTCTTGCCGCAGCCCGACGGGCCCAGCAACGACACAAATTCACCCTTTTGCACCGTGAGGTTCATGGACTGCACCGCGCAGGTGCTGCCATAGAACTTGGTCACATCCGTGAGCTTGAGAAACGACATGGCGAAAGCCTTTCCGGTGGTGGCATCGCACGGTTTGCCTGGGGGGCTGTGCGTGTCACCTGCTGTGGAGTTGCATGGATGGGCTGCGGGCCTTCGGTGTGCTTGCACCGGGGTGGTGCAAGTGCCGCACAAAGGCTGGAACAGCCGCTCGATTCAATTGAATCTATTGCAATAAACAAACCAGAATGCTTCGGGTATTCCATTAATCAGAATTTTTATTGAATTTATTCCGTTCAATGAAATATGATGCCTTCAGTTTGATCAACGAATTCCACAGGAGCGAGGTATGGAAGCCGCATCCACCGCCACCGGCGGCGTACCCCGGGTGTTTGCCGTCATCCGGGCCCTGTCGGCCGTGCAGGCCGAGGGCGGGCGAGTCACCCAATTGGCGCGTGCCGTGGGCCTCACGCAGGGCACTACGCACCGTTTGCTGCAATCGCTGGTGGCAGAGGGCATGGTCGAGCAGGACGAGCGCAGCAAGCTCTACCGCCTGAGCATGGACTTCTTCGCCCTGGCCGCCAAAGCGGGCAACCCCGGCGACCTGCGCACCCTGTGCCGCCCCGCGCTGCTGCGCCTGTGCGCCAGCCTGGGCGACAGCATCTTTCTCTTGGTGCGCAGCGGGTTCGATGCGGTGTGCCTGGACCGCAGCGAGGGGCCGTTCCCCATCCGCTCATTCACCGGCGACATCGGCGGCCGCGTGGCCCTGGGCGTGGGGCAGGGCGCACTGGCCATCCTGGCGTTTTTGCCCGAGGCAGAGCGCGAAGAGGTCATCCGCTTCAACCTGTCGCGTGTTCGCGAATACGGCGTGTTTGACGAGGTCTATCTGCGCACCGAAATCGAGCGTGTGCGCCAACTGGGCTATGCGGGCCGCAATACTGGGTTGCTGGAAGGCATGGCTGGCGTGGCCGTACCCATCCTGGACCGCGAAGGGCGCGCGGTGGCGGCGCTGAGCGTGGGCACCATTTCTGCGCGGCTCAATGACGACCGGTTACCCACCGTGGTGGAACTGCTCAAGCGCGAAGCTTTGGCAGTGGGGCCCAAGATCAATCCGTTTGATGTGACGCTGCGGCGGCCGGCACAAAGCCTGTCGAGCGTGCGCCCCGACCAGGCCATTCAGCCCGCGGGACAGGAGCAGAAGTAGGCGGCCTGAATCTCGGCCTGGGGGGCCTGGGGGGCCTGGGG
>NZ_JBWKYJ010000044.1:0-39862 GCF_059423685.1 Acidovorax sp. GW460-11-11-14-LB4
GGCCGTGGAGCCCAAAAGCCACATCAGCAAGAAGAACGCCATCATCGCCGTCACAAAGTCGGCATAAGCGATCTTCCTGGCGCCACCATGCACCGCGTGGCCGCCTTTCTTGACGCGCTTGATGATGATGGGCTGGAGCTTCTTTTCTGCCATGGTGGTGGTGGGGCGTTACGGCGCGGCTACTGCATCCGCGGCGGCTGCTACTTCTTGCCCTTCACGTGTCCTTCCAGCTCCGAGAAGCTGGGGCGTACGTTGGAGAACAGCACCTTGCGGCCAAACTCAATGGCCGTGGCCGGGTTGTAGCCCTGCATGCTGGCGAGCAGGGTGGACTTGATGCACTGCAGTTCCTTGGCAGCGTCCTCGGTCTTTTGCTCGACGAGTCCGCCCAGGGGTTCCACCACGCCGTAGGCCAGCAAGATGCCCAGGAACGTGCCCACCAGCGCCGAGCCGATCATGCCGCCCAGCACGGAGGGAGGCTGGCCCACCGAGCCCATGGTGTTCACCACCCCCAGCACGGCGGCCACGATCCCGAAGGCGGGCAGGGCGCCTGCCAACCGGGCCAGCGCAGCCACGGGAGCATGGGCCTCCTGGTGGTGGGTATCGATTTCGCTGTCCATCAGCGCCTCGATCTCGTGGGAATTGAGGTTGCCCGACACCATCATCCGCAGGTAATCGGTGGTGAATTCGATCACATGGTGGTCGCTGCCCACCGTGGGGTATTTCTTGAAGATCTCGGATTCGTGGGGCGCTTCCACATCCTTCTCAATGGCCATCAGCCCCTCTTTGCGGGCCTTCTGCAGGATGTCATAGAGCATCGCCATCAGCTCCATGTAGCGCTCTTTCGTGTATTTGGAACCCTTGAGCGCCATCGGCAGTGCGGCCAAGGTGGCCTTGATCACCTTGGGCTGGTTGTTCACCACAAACGCGCCCAGTGCGCCGCCCAAAATGGTGATGATCTCAAACGGCAGTGCCTTGAGAATCACGCTGATATTGCCTCCGTGCATGATGTACACACCGAAGATGCAGCCGAGGCAGACGACGTAACCGATGATGACAAACATGCTTTAGACGTTTAGGGCGGCGGCAGGGGCACGACTGCGCTGGGGAGGGCTGCAGTCCACGGATTGACCGAAGGTTACTGCAAATGTATCGGATTGCAGAACGCGAAATGCCCCAAGAGGGCGGTCAACAGGCTGCTTCTCGGGCGAATGGACGCTGGCCGCTGCCACCGATGCGACGTTGGTGGTCTTGCGCGCGGGGATGGGCGTGTTCCGATGGCCCTCGGGTGCCCAGCAAGGGGTCTGAGCGGCCTCCCGGGGGCAATGCATACCCAGGTTTGTGTCAAGGCGTGGCGATGTGCTGATATTTATTGACTGTGGCGCTATCAATTTGATATTGATCTAAGTGAGCCCTTGCGCAGCGTGTCCGCCATCCGTGCGCCCACATCGCGTGCAAACGCCTCATTTGGACGGTGTTTCTGCTGTGACTGGACCTTTTTGGCCGTGAGGGCCTGCACTATGCTGCGGGCATGAAAGCTGTACTGCTGGCAGGCGGGCTTGGTACCCGCATTTCGGAGGAGTCGCACCTGCGGCCCAAGCCCATGATCGAGATCGGTGGGCGGCCCATCCTCTGGCACATCATGAAGATGTACTCTGCCCACGGCGTTAATGACTTCATCATCTGCCTGGGCTACCGCGGCTACGTTATCAAGGAGTACTTCGCCAACTACTTCCTGCACATGTCCGACGTGACGTTTGACATGGCCAACAACCGCATGGAAGTGCATCATCGCCATGCCGAGCCCTGGCGGGTGACGCTGGTGGACACCGGCGAAAGCACCATGACCGGCGGTCGCTTGCGCCGGGCGCAGGAATACCTGCCTGCAGGCGAGCCCTTCTGTTTTACCTATGGCGATGGCGTGGCCGACCTCGACATGACGGCCCAGTTTGCCTTCCACCGCGCCCATGGCCGCCAGGCCACGGTGACGGCCGTGCAGCCCCCGGGCCGTTACGGCGCCCTGGTGCGTGATGGCGACACCGTGGCGGGGTTCGAGGAAAAACCGCGGGGCGACGGTGGCTGGATCAATGGCGGTTTTTTTGTGCTGCAGCCCGAGGTGATCGACCTCATCGACGGCGACGCCACCAGCTGGGAGCTGGAGCCCATGGCCCGCCTGGCCACCAGCGGCCAGCTGCGCGCCTTTGAGCACACCGGCTTCTGGCAGCCCATGGACACGCTGCGCGAGAAGAATCTGCTCGAAGACCTGTGGCAATCGGGCCGCGCCCCCTGGAAGTGCTGGTAAACCACGATGCGTCCTGATCCCGACTTCTGGCGCGGCAAGCGCGTGTTGCTCACCGGCCACACCGGCTTCAAGGGCGCGTGGCTGGCCCTGTGGCTGCAACGCCTGGGCGCGCAGGTGACCGGCGTTGCGTTGCCCCCTGCTAGCGAGCCTAACCTGTTCACCCTGGCGCAGTTGGGGCAGGTCGGCCCGGGTATGGAGAGCCATTTTTGCGACATCCGCAACGCCCCGGCTCTGGCCCTGCGCGTGCACGCCGCCCGGCCCGATGTGGTGCTGCACCTGGCCGCGCAGGCGCTGGTGCGGCCCGGCTATGCAGCGCCACTCGATACCTTTGCCACCAACGTCATGGGCACGGCGCATGTGCTGGACGCGCTGCGTGGGCTGGCGGGCGTGCGCGTGGCCGTGGTGGTCACCACCGACAAGGTCTACCGCAACCGCGAATGGGCCTACCCCTACCGCGAAGAAGACTCATTGGGCGGGCACGACCCCTACAGCGCCAGCAAGGCGGCGGCGGAGTTGGTAACCGCCAGCTACCGTGATTCCTTTCTTGCAGCCCAGGGTGTGGCGGTGGCCACCGCCCGCGCGGGCAATGTGATTGGCGGCGGCGACTGGGCGCAAGACCGCTTGCTGCCCGACGCCGTGCGCGCCTGGGAGAAGGGTGAGACCCTGCGTATCCGTCGCCCCCAGGCAACGCGTCCCTGGCAGCACGTGCTGGAGCCGCTGGCCGCCTACCTGCGCCTGGCCCAATGCTTGTGGGAATCGCCCGCACTGGCCGGTTCCTACAACTTTGGCCCGCTACCGCACGAGGCCGCTACGGTCAAAAATGTCATCGAATTAGCCTCCAGCGCATATCCTTCCGGCGCAACAAGCTATGAAAAAGAGAGTGATGGCCCCCACGAAGCCGGCTGGCTCGCGCTGGAGACTGCCCACGCCCGCCAGGTGCTGGGCGTCGCCCCGCATTGGGCGCTGAACACCGCCGTGGCCCGCACCATGAACTGGTACCGACAGCACCATGGCGGCGCCGATGCGCGCGCGCTGTGCATGGCCGACATCGACGCGTGGGAGGCCCGCCCATGAGCCGCCTGGCCCTGGCGCCGCTGCCCCTGGCAGGGTTGTTCCGTGTGCAACGCCAGCCGTTGGTGGACGAGCGCGGCTTTTTTGCGCGCCTGTTCTGCACCGATGAACTGGCGGGGGCAGGCTGGGCGGGCCCGATCGCCCAAGTCAACCAGAGCTATACAGCCCTCCAAGGCACCGTGCGTGGCATGCACTACCAAAAGCCGCCGCACGCCGAAATGAAACTGGTGACCTGCCTGCGTGGCGAGGTCTGGGACGTGGCCGTGGACCTGCGCCAGGGCTCTCCCACCTTTTTGCAGTGGCATGCCGAGCATTTATCCGCAGACAACGGCAACGCGCTGCTCATCCCGCCCGGTTTTGCCCACGGCTTCCAGACGCTGACCGACCATGCCGAGCTGCTGTATTGCCACTCTGCAGCCCATGCGCCCGCCGCCGAGGCGGGGCTGCACCCGCTCGACCCGCGTCTGACCATTGCCTGGCCGCTGCCGGTGGGGCAAATGTCGCCCCGCGACGCAGGCCAGCCCGGGATGACCGAAGAATTCGAAGGAGTGCGCCTGTGAAGTGCCGACACTGCGGCAGCCCGCTGCAATTGCCGTTTCTGGACCTGGGCAGCGCGCCCCCGTCCAACGCCTACCTGCGCGAGGCCGCCCTGCGCGCGCCCGAAACCTGGTTCCCGCTGCGCCTGTTGGTGTGTGAGACCTGCTGGCTGGTACAGACCGAAGACCACGCCGGGCGCGAGGCGCTGTTCACCGACGACTACGCGTACTTCAGCTCGTTCTCATCGTCTTGGCTGGCCCACGCCAATGCGTACGTAGAGGCAATGCGCGAACGCCTGGCGCTCACCGCCGCCAGCCGCGTGGTCGAGGTCGCATCGAACGACGGCTACTTGCTGCAGTATGTGCAGGCGGCTGGCATTCCTTGCTACGGCGTGGAGCCCACCGCCAGCACGGCGGCGGCGGCTCGCGCCAAAGGCATAGCGGTGGTGGATCGGTTCTTTGGCGTGGCGCTGGCCGACGAGCTGGCAGCCGCCGACCGCCAGGCCGACCTGATCGCCGCCAACAACGTGCTGGCCCATGTGCCCGACATCAACGACTTTGTGGGCGGCTTCACGCGGCTGCTCAAGCCCCACGGCGTTGCCACCTTCGAGTTTCCGCACCTGCTGCGCATGGTGGAGGGTTGTCAGTTCGATACGGCGTACCACGAGCACTATTCGTACCTGTCGCTCACGGCCGTACAACGCATCTTTGCGGTCAACGGGCTGGTGGTGATCGATGTGCAGGAGCTGCCCACCCACGGCGGCAGCCTGCGGGTGTTTGCCGCCCGCGCCGATACCGTGGGCCACCCCCAGGTAACGGCTGAAGGCGCCGTCCGCGTGCAGCAACTGCTGGCCAACGAGGCCACGGCCGGCATGCTGGGCGCAGGTTTTTACAGCGATTTCCAGGGCCAGGCCATACGGGTCAAGCGAGAGCTGCTCACATTTTTGCTGCAGTGCCAGGCTGACGGCATTACCGTGAGCGCCTACGGCGCGGCCGCCAAGGGCAACACCTTGCTCAACTTTGCGGGCGTGCGGCCCGACCTGCTGCCCTACGTGGTGGACAAGAACCCCGCCAAGCAAGGCCAATTCCTGCCGGGCAGCCACATCCCCGTGGTGAGCGAGGCGCACCTGCTCGCCCACAAGCCGCAACGTATCCTCATCCTGCCGTGGAACCTGCGGAGCGAAATCGGCTTGCAGCTGAGCGAAATACGTGGATGGGGAGGCCAGTTTGTCACGGCCGTCCCTCGCCTAGAAGTCTGGTAGCCGAATACCTAGCGCTACGCCCATTTGAACCGTACACAACCGAAGGAGACCACCATGATCCCAATGTTCAAGCCCTTGATCGAACAAGAAGAAATCGATGCCAGCCGAGAGTCGCTGGAGCTGGGATGGCTCGGTATGGGCAGCTATGTGTCGGGGTTCGAGAAAAAGGTGAAAGAGATCCTGCAGGCCCCGGACCGCCATGTGGCAGCGGTGAGCACCGGAACGGCAGGCTTGCACATCGCGCTGCTGCTCGCGGGCGTGGGACCGGGGGACGAGGTGATCGTGTCGGCATTCAACTGCTCGGCCGACTACCAGGCCATCACCTGGGTGGGGGCGGACATCGTGTTCTGCGACTGCAACGACGACACGCTCGAGCTGGACCTTGTCAAGGCCGAGTCCTTGGTGGGCCCACGCACCAAGGCCATCATCGTGATGGACTACGACTGCATCATCAGCGATCACGACGCCATTGCCGCCTTTGCCGAGCGCCACAAGCTGCGCGTGATCCATGACGCGGCGCATTCATTTGGTTCCAGCTACAAAGGGCGGATGGTCGGCAGCTTTTCCGACATCTGCGTTTTCAGCCACGACCCGGTGAAAACAGTGACCTGTCTCGATGGCGGCACGATTGTTGTGCGCACGGAAGAAGAGTTGCGTCGTGTGCACGAGCTGCGTTTGCTGGGCATGCAGCAGCCTGCGGAGGTGATGTACCAGAACAAGCGTGCCTGGACTTTTGATGTCGAGCGGGTGGGATTTCGCTACCACATGCTCAACATGCACGCCGCGATCGGATTGGCGCAGCTGGGCAAGCTCGATGTGATCAAGTCGAGCCGCCAAGCGGCATCGCGCCGGTACAACGAAAAGCTGCAAGGCATTGCGCAGGTGCGCACTCCCCGTACCGATTTTGCCGAAGTCAACCCGTTTCTGTACTACATACGGGTGCCGGCAGAGCACCGCGATGCACTGCGAGACTTCCTCAAGGAGAACGGTGTGGACACCGGCATCCACTGGCAGCCGGGGCATTGGTTCTCGCTCTGGAAGGACTGCAGGGCAGGGGACCTGTCGGTGACCGACAGCGTGGGCAAGGGCATTCTCTCGCTGCCGCTGCACTCGCGCATGCCGCTGGAAAGCGTGGACACCGTGGCTGCGCAGGTGCGCCGCTACTTTGCCCAACTCTGAAGAGGCCGCCATGAGTGCATCCACCCCTGGGCAGCAGCTTTTTGCTGCCATCAAACAGACGGCCCGTGCTGGCGAGCCTGGCCTGTTGTTGCCGGTGGGGCAGCCGCTGGCAGCGGTCGTTCGACCCATAGCCACCGTGCCTGGACACACCGATGCTGTTGATGTGCGGCTTTTGACGGAGTGGCGAAACCGCCATGTCAAATCTTTCCTGACCGAGTTTGTATCCACCCCTGAGCGAACCGCCGCCTGGCTGTCTGGAGCAGTTCACGAGAACCCCGGCAAGATGTTGTTCATGGTGGAAACCTTGGATGGCGAGCGTGTGGGGCACGTGGGCCTGGGCTTCATTGATTGGCCGCGTGGTTATGGCGAGGCCGATGCCATCGTCAGTGGAGGCTCATCCCCTCCGGGATTGATGAAGGCCTCGTTGCTGGCGCTGATGCACTGGGCGCGCGATGCCCTCGGGCTGCAGACGCTGGCCGTACGGGTGCGATCGGACAATCCGGCGGTCGACTTTTACCGCAAGGTGGGTTTTCAGGAGTACCAGCGAGTGCCCATCGTGGCCAGCACAGTCCCTGGCGGGGTGGACTGGAAGGAGGACCCTCATGCAGTAGGGGCCCCTGCCAGCTTGGTGTACATGCAACTGCACTTACCCCGGGCCTGAACAGGCCCTGAGGTCGTTGAAGGAGGCTGGGCATGGAAATTTTGCGAATGGACCGTGATCGGTTGCTGCGCTACGTGGTGCAGCAACTGCACTACACGCTGCCCGACGATTTCGATCCCCGCATGGACATTGATGCGTGCCTGGACGAAGCACTTGCTCGCCTGCACGGGTGTATCAATGCCGTCCGGCCCTGGCGGCAGGACTGCTTTGATCCGCTGCATTCCACGCAGTACTGCAGTTTTCTGTACTTTCTGGCCAATACCATCTGGCGCCGCACGGCTAGTACGGAAACTCCCACACGCCTGTTCTTGCTGAACAAGGCCTTGAACGGTATCGACCTCTTTTACGAAATTGAGATGCCGCCGGTTTTCTTCATCGGACATTCCGTCGGGATCGTCTTCGCCAAGGCAAGCTACGGCAACTATCTGGTGATCTACCAGAATTCCACCGTCGGCAAGAACCATGGGGTGGCCCCCGTGCTTGGAGAGGGCGTCATCATGTACGCGGGCACCGCCATCATTGGGGACTGTCAGGTGGGCGACGGCACGGTGTTGTCTCAAGGGGTCAGCCTGGTCAACACCCACTCACCCGGGCAGTGCACCATTTACCGTGGCGACGCCGGCAGGGTGGTTTTCAAGCCCACCCGGCGCAATGCGCTGCTCGACATTTTCCGGATCTGACACGCAGCATCAGGAGCCCGGGATGTCCATCCCCATGGCTTGCGTCGCATATTGAAGGTAAGTCACCGCGAATTCGGTGTGCCCGTGTGCATGCTCCACTTCGGCAAGGCACGCCAGAGCGACGGGATCGTGTGGTACGGCGTTGAGCACTTTTTCGGCCAGCTCGGTCACGGCAATCCAGTGGCGGTCCGTGATCAAGGGGGCTGATTCGCCGATTCGCCGGGGCGGAGAGGAGGTCCGTGCTTTTTCAACCAGGTTCTGCAGGCTTTGGTGGGCTGCGTGCAAGCTGACCCGCTGGCCGGGTTTCAAGCCGACGCCCAGGACTGGGGGTTGCTCCCACTCTTGCGGGAACTGCGGTAACCAGCTCTGCATGGCCTGCTCCTGCGCCTGAGGATCGTCGGGATGCTCCATTTGAGCCAACCATTTCAGCCACATCACCCGCAGGCCTTCGCCAAAGTGCCGGCAGTAGAGGTCTTCGCGCATGAGCGCAGAGTTTTCCACTTCGCTACGCAGATTGAGCCGAAGCGCATTGAGCGCCTGGGTATCTGCTGCCAGGCCCGCAGCAATGCGCACATAGTCGTCCGGGCTCTCTGCCAGCCACTCCTTTCGCCCCAGGTAGCTGAGCATGCCGACGCCCATCCGGCTCTTGAAACTTTCGCCCATCATGGAGACGATGGGGACCGCCATCCACAACACATCGAAGGTGGTCGTGCCGCCGGTGAGTGGAAATGGGTCCAGCGCAATATCGATGCGGTGGTAGGTCAGGTATTGGTTGTCTTGGTTGAGCGGCACCAGCTCCAGCCGCGAAGGCGGGAGCCCCAGTCCCTCGCAGCGATCGCGGTAGGCCTGCGCGAACTCGGGGCGATCGAAATTCTTGCCCTCGATCAGCAAGCGTGAATGAGGCACGGCTTCCAGGACACGCCCCCACAGTGCCAGCACTTCATCCGTCAGCTTGCCCAGGTTGTTGCAGGAGCCGAAGGTGATGAACCCGTTATCTATCGCGGGCGAGGGGCGCACCTGATAGCGGGGCTGGTAACGCCACAGGGGATTGCGGCTCATGGGCCGGTAACAGGCGAACAGCGTAGGCAACCGGTACAACTGTTCCGTGTACTGGTCATCGACGCCTGGCGGGTCGGTGATTTCGTCCGTGAACTTGTAGTCCACGGCGGTGAGCCCGGTGGTGGCCGGAAACCCAAGCCACGACACCTGCACTGGTGCAGCCTTGTGCGCCAGGATGAGCAGGCCGTTGTTGCCCGTGTGGCCCGCCAAGTCGACCAGGATGTCTATGCCTTGGGCGCGGATGGCATCGGCCTGATGCTCGGGGCTGAAGCCAGCCAGGCGCACGAAGTGGTCGACATGGCATTCCACCCGCTCTGTGACATGGTCGCCTTTGGGGAACAGGTAGAACGCATACACCTCGAATTGCCGCCGGTCCAGCTGGGCCAGCAGCCCCTCCACCGAGTACATGACGGCGTGCATGCGGAAGTCGGGTGACAGAAACCCAATCTTCAGGCGGCGCCAGGGCGAGCCGCGATGGGCCTCAAAGCTGGGCCAGTTGGGGCGCAGTGGGGGCTCAAAGACGCTGCCAAACTGGCGGGCGGCTGCAGACAGCTGCGCAGCGTTCACCTGCGGGTTCGCCAGCATGAAAAGCAGCCTGTTGGTGTAGTTTCCAGGGTCGCCGGGGCTGAGCGCGATGGCTTTCTCGCAATCCTGTACAGCCTCGCGCACCTGGCCCAGCTCGCGGCGGTGAATGGCGCTTTGCATCAGGGCGCCGACTGTCAGCGGCATGGAGTCAGCCAGCGCGAGGGCTTTCTGGCTCGCATTAAATCCCTTGCTGTGCAAATTGATCAGATAGCAACACTCGGCGAGTTTGATCCATGCAACGGCTTGCTGGGGGCGCAGCTCGCAGACCTTTTCGAGATGCGGAAGTGCGTCGTAGTTGCGTGCTTGCTCAATCAGGATGTTGGCGTAGTTGATGAGCAGCTCGGCATCGCCTGGCCAGTACGCATAGGCTTGCTTGTAGGCCTTGAGGGCTGCGTCGAACTCGCGCTGCTTGTGGAGCGAGAAGCCCAGCAGGCGGTTGGCGCCCAGGTGGCGGCCATTCTTGCGCAGAATTTGGCGGCACAACCGAGTCAGCGCGGGCCAGTCTGCGGCTGCGAGGGCCGCATGGAGGCGGGGATCGTCCTGGGCGGTGTTTTTGGATTGCACGTGGCTGCCGATCTACAAGCTAAGAAGCGGGGGGCGCCGCACAGTGTGCCATGTGAAAAGGGGCCCATCGGGGCCCCTTGTCGTTGCGTTGCAATTCCACTGCGCGGCGTGTGGGCTGGGTCAATTACTTGAGCAGCGACAGCACGCCTTGCGGGATTTGGTTGGCTTGAGCCACCATCGCCGTGCCGGCCTGTTGCAGGATCTGAGCCCGCGACAAGTTGGCGGTTTCTGCCGCGAAGTCGGCATCCTGGATGCGCGAGCGCGAGGCAGAGAGGTTTTCCGATGTGATCTGCAGGCTGGAAATGCTGGTTTCAAAGCGCGACTGCAGGGCGCCGAGCTTGGCGCGTTCGCCATTGATGAAGGCCAGTGCCGAGTCCACGGTCTTGAGCGCATCGGTGGCGCTGGTGAAGGTGGTCACGTCCAGGTTGGCCACGGTGTGCAGTGACGATCCGCCGCTGTCCAGCTGGTTGCTGGCAGAGGTCAGGGCAAACGATTTCTCAGAGTCGAGTGTGATGTAGCCGCCGGTGGCAACGTTGTCGATCGTGGCATCGGCTGCCAAGGTCTGTGCAGTGCCGTTGCTGGCGCCTGCCGCGTCGTAGCCGGTCACGCTCACGGCGGCTGCATTGGCATTGGTGGTATCTCCCACCACGATGTTGTTGCCGGTGGCGTTGGTCAGGATGATCTGGGTGCCGTCCGAGCTCAGCGAGGCGTTGATGCCGGTTTTTGCAGACTGCTCATTGATCGCCGATACGGCAGGCGACAGGCGGTCTGTGCCGGTGGCGGATGTCAAGGTGAACGAGATCGTGCGGGATGCGCCTACGTTGTCGCCTTCCAGCGTCAGCGAATAGGACCCGGCCGAGGCCATGCCTCCCAGGCGTACTTCGGTGCGGGCGGTTGCGGTCACGCCCGTGGTGGCCTGCAGGGAATTGATCTGATCGGCGGTGGCTTTGGCGGTGGCATTCGAATTTACCGTCATGGTGCCTGTGCCCAGGTAGCCGCTGATGGAGACCGAACCCGCTGTCACGCCGTTGGATGTGGCGCCAGTCGCAGGGGCCTGTGCACCAATACCCGAGCCGTTGGAGGCGATGTTCTGGTTGTTGCCGTAGACGTTGGTGCGCAGGTTGGCCGTCGCTGCGACGATGGTCTGGTTGGCATTGGCGCCCACCTGGAACTGTTGCGTACCAAAGGTGCCGTCCAGCAATTTCTGGCCGTTGAACTCGGTGGTTTGCGAAATCCGGTCCAGTTCCGCCACCAACTGGCCGACTTCCTGCTGCAGGGCCTGGCGGTCGCCAGCGCTGTTGGAAGCGTTGGCCGATTGCACGGCCAGTTCGCGCACCCGCTGCAGGATGTTGCCGGCGGAGCCCATCGCACCTTCTGCCACCTGGGCCAGCGAAATTCCGTCGTTCGCATTGCGAACCGCCTGGTTCAGGCCACGAATCTGGCTGGTGAAACGCTCGGAAATCGCCAAACCGGCTGCGTCGTCCTTGGCGCTGTTGATGCGCAGGCCCGACGACAAGCGCTGGATGGCTGAGTTGAGCGACATCTGGCTGGTGCCCAAATTTCGCTGCGCGGTGAGCGAGCTGATGTTGGTATTGATGGTTGCTGCCATGGCGAAACTCCTTAACGTCGCAAGACGGATCTGTTTGCCGGTTCAAGCGCACCCGTCCGGCTGTCAATGAGGGAACGATGGATGAATTGTGGAGATGCCGCTTTTTGGCGTTGGGGAGATAAGCGGCAAAAAAGTCGTACAACTTGCGCGTTTGACCCTCAAGTTTTCCGGCGGTGACCCGAAAACACTTACAACGGACCGTAAGCGGCCCGCCGTTCACCAGAAGCTAAAGAGCACTGGCGAACCCAGGAAGCCAGCGTGGTGCTGGCGCCCCGGCTGGCGGCAACGCCATATTCAGTCAGTTCTTTCTGGAGATTTGCAATGGCTTCCACCATCAATACCAACATCAGCTCGCTCACCGCACAGCGCAACCTGGGCATGAGCCAGACCTCGCTGAACACGTCCATCCAGCGCTTGTCGTCGGGCCTGCGCATCAACAGCGCCAAGGACGACGCGGCCGGTTTGGCGATTTCCGAGCGTTTCACCAGCCAGATTCGTGGCCTGAACCAGGCGGTTCGCAATGCCAATGACGGTATCTCCCTGGCGCAAACCGCTGAAGGTGCATTGAAGGCTTCCGGCGACATCCTGCAGCGGGTGCGTGAGCTGGCCGTGCAATCGGCCAACGCTTCCAACAGCGCCGGCGACCGTCAGGCCCTGCAACAGGAAGTTGGCCAGCTGGTGTCTGAGCTGGACCGCATTTCGCAAACCACCGAATTCAACGGTCAGAAGCTGCTGGACGGCACCTTTGGTACGCAACAGTTCCAGGTGGGCGCCAACGCCAACCAGACCATCGTGGCGGCAACGGGCAATCTGCGCACCACGGTGTACGGCAACAACCAAAACGTGGCATCGAACGGCTCGGGCATCGGTGCTCAGGCCACCGTGGCAGCGGGCGCGACTTCCAACGGCGTAGCTGCTGGCACCATTGCCATCAGCGGCTACCTGGGTACTAATAGCATTGCGGCAGGGTCGAACGCGACGGCCAAGGCAACAGCCGATCAGATCAATGGCATGAAGGCCACCACCGGTGTGACTGCCACTGCCCGTACCGAAGTGCGTTTGGGTGGCATGGCCTCGGCTGGTTCCTATTCGCTGACCTTGCAGGGCGACAATGTCGGGTCTGCTGCCGCCGTCACGGTGTCGTTCACGCTGACCTCTGCCACCGGCACCGACCGCCTGTCGGCTGCAGTGTCCGCCATCAACGACCAGGCTGCCAAGACCGGCATCAACGCAGCTCTGAGCTCGGACGGCACGCAAGTGATTCTGACCAACGCTACCGGCAACGACATCGTGGTGGGTGATACCGCCAATGCCAATGCTGCCAATGTGACCGTCACCGGCTACGATGCAGCTGGCGCCAGCAACGGTACGGCCCAGACCCTGACTGCCAACTCTGCCGCAGAAATGGTGAATACGGGCGGCTACATCGTCCTGGATTCGGAAAAGTCGTTCGCCGTGGACTCTACTAGTGCGACCCAACTGGATGACGGTGGCTCTGCATTGCAGGCTGTGGCCAACCTGGACGTGACCACGTTCAGCAACGCGACCAATGCGCTCAAGACCGTGGACTCTGCCCTGGCCTTCATCAACGGCGAGCGTGCCAAGCTCGGTGCCCTGCAGTCGCGCTTTGAAACGTCGATCAGCAACCTGCAAGTGACGTCGGAAAACCTGTCCTCCTCGCGTTCGCGTATCCTGGACGCCGACTTTGCCGCAGAAACCGCCAACCTGTCGCGCGCTCAGATCCTGCAACAGGCCGGTACGGCGATGGTGGCTCAGGCCAACCAGCTGCCGCAAGGTGTGTTGGCCCTGCTGCGTTAATAGGCAGAGGGCATGGCAGTCAGGGCGTTGCAGCGCCCTGAAGTGGCCCAGGCGGCGGCAGATTTCTGTCGCCGCCCTTTGGCTTTTTGGGACAGCGGGTGCCAGGACCGCTGGATAAGACGGGTTTCCTGGCGTGTTTACGGACGTTCTTGATCGCCGTTCGGCGCCATAATTTCCGTTGGACCAGTTCAGGAGGTTTGTATGGCAACCATTTCATCCCCAGGTGTCGGCACGAATGGACTTGATGTCAAAAACATCATCTCCCAGCTCGTCGCCCTGGAAAAAAAGCCCCTGGACACGCTCAAGCTGCAAGCGGCCACGGTCAATACCAAGATTTCCGCCTTTGGGCAGATCAAGTCGCTGGTCTCCACGCTACAGGACGCTGCTGGCAAGCTGACCAGCGTGACCGGGTGGAATGGTGTGGCCACCACGTCATCCGACTCCAAATATGTTTCCGCCACTGCCGTTGGGGGCACGCTGCCCACAACGTTCAGTGTGGAAGTCCAAAGCCTTGCCAAGGCACAGGCCACAGCGTCGGCCGCTTTGCTGCCCGTAGGTGGTGCGCTCGGGGCGGGTACGCTGCGCCTTGAATTGGGCAAGTGGAGTGTGGCGCCCGCATCGTTCACGCCTGGCAGTGGCCAGCCCGTGGACATCAGCATCAGCGCCAGCGACAAACTGTCGGATGTGGCCAGCAAGATCAATGGCGCCAATGCAGGGGTCACTGCGTCGATTCTCAGCGACGCTTCGGGCGAGCGTTTGCTGCTGCGCAGCAAGAGCACTGGTGAGGAATTCGGATTTCGACTGAGCGTGATGGAAGGTGGTGATACGGATCCCCAGAGTGCCGGCAACACCGATGCCACGGGTTTGTCCCGCCTCGTCAATGGCGCCACGGTCACACAGGCTGCCGCCAATGCCAAGGCCACGGTCAACGGGATCGCGGTGTCTTCGGCCACTAATACGTTTGCGTCCACGATTTCGGGTGTAACTTTCAAGGCCGAGCAAGTGACGACGGCTCCCATTGATATCACCGTGAGCAAGGACAACTCTGCCATCCAGTCCAACATTGATGGATTCGTGAAGGCCTACAACGCCATCAACGAATTGCTCCAAGATGCGACCAAATACGACGCAAAGACCCGTTCGGCGGGGCTTTTGCAAGGGGATTCGACCGCTGTGGCACTGCAGAACTCTCTGCGCAACGCGATCCAGTCGATCTCGACGGGTGGCGGGGCCTTCCAGCGTCTGGCAGATGTCGGCATCACGCAGCAGCTGGGCGGGAATCTGGCCGTCGACTCCACCAAGCTGAACAAGGCCCTGACTGAGAAGCCTGACGACGTGAAGAACCTGTTCCGCAACACCGGAGGCGGATCGGCCGATGGCATTGCGGTGCAACTGAAGGCGCTGACCACCAATCTGCTGGCCAACGATGGTTTCTTCAAATCCAAGGACGACACCCTGCAGCTGAGTCTCAAGCGCAATTCTCAGGACCAAACGCGCGTGAACGAAAAGGTTGACGCATTTGAAAAACGCATCACGCGGCGCTATAACGCGCTGGACAGCCAGTTGAGCAGCCTGAATGGCCTGAACGCCTATATCTCGCAGCAGGTGGCGGCCTGGAATAAATCGACGGGCTGAATAAACAGAGGCTTCAGTTTTCTTGGCGCACGCCGATAACTTAAGTAATACCTCGGAAGGATTGTCAGCATGTTCAGCGCCTACAGCCCCCGTGCAGCCAACGCGTACCAGCGCATCAACGTAGAGACCAGCATGCACACGATCGACCAGCACCAGCTGGTCAGCCTGCTGTATGAAGGTGTTCTCAACTCCATTGCCACTGCACGCGGCGCCATGGCGCGCGGTGATGTGCTCGGCAAGGTCAATGCCATTTCCAAGGCCATCCGAATTCTGGAAGAGGGGTTGAGCACCTCGCTCGACAAGGTGGATGGCGGTGAACTGGCGGAGAACCTGGGTGCGCTTTATGACTACTGCATCCATCGCCTTACGCTGGCCAATGCCCGTAACGACGACGCCATGATGCAAGAAGTCATGCGCCTGATCGAGCCCGTGGCAACCGGGTGGAATGAAATCAAGAAATCGGGTGCCGGTGCTTCCGAAACGCCAGCCTCGGGCCAGCCCGTGCTGGTGGAGGCCTGACCATGTCTCACATGCTGATTGACTATTACAAGGCGATTGAAGACAGCAGCGCCAAGATGCTGGAGGCTGCCAAGCTCAAGGATTGGGATGGTGTGGTGCGCTATGAAGGCGCCTGTGCCGTGCTGATCGAGCAACTGCGCTTCAAGTCGCAAGAGCACGAATTGCTGCCTGAGCACCGCCGTGAGAAGACCCGCATCATGCAGCGCATCTTGCGCAACGATGCGCAGATCCGCTGCCTGGCAGAGCCTTGGCTCGCGCAATTCGAGCATCTGTTCGAGGGGCAGCCCCAGATGATGCACTGAGTGCGGGCCGCGCAACACGCCCGGGCTGCTGTGTGCGGCAGCGGCCTAGCGGTCAAAGATGGCTGCTTGTTGGGGCTGGGATTGCCGGATTAGCGGAGCACCCCGGTTGAGGGGGGGGGCGTCCAGTGGGGTGCCAAAGTGCGCGGTGCTGAACCTGTCGCTACTTCGACCGCCAAGCGTCTCTGGGTCAAAAAATGCAATAAATTTGCCTGAGGCTGCTAGTGCAGCATGTCTTTGCTGCTATCAAAAATATAGTTTCTTGTCTTGGCACAGCGCAGTGCCACACGGCTGCCCCGTTGAGAACGGGGCCTTCATACTTCGCCAGCAGCTCACACCTGCATATTCATAATATCGGTGTACGCCTGCACCATGCGATTGCGCACGTGCAGTGTGGCTTGAAAGCCGATTTGCGCCTTCTGGATAGCCACCATGGTCTCTTCCAGACTCACGGAGGGGTTTTCCATTTGCACCTCCTTTTGCATCTCGGAAGATTTGTTCTGCGCGGCACTCACTGACTGCAATGCGCCCTTGAGCGCGCCGGAGAAGCCGACTTCATTGCCCGTGGTTTGCGGCGCTGCAGCACGGCGCGCGACGCCAGCGCCCGTCAGCGGGGCGGTTGAGCTGGAGATGCGAAGGTCCATGGCGGTATCCGTAGGGGAATGGCGGTATGCTGCGTATCCTAGCTACCGGCCCAGGATGCATCGCTCTGAATAGATGGCCAAACGGACGGCTTATCCAGCGAACATTTTGGGGGCGTGACCGAATAATCGACCCCACGCTAGGTCTGTTGCAGGGCCTGCTTTAATGGAAAGCAAGATGTCTGCTGTTGCTGAAGTCCCTCTCAATCCGCTCCCGACGCCGGCCAGTCCCAACTGGCTGCAGCGGCTGTCCGCCCTCGACCGGGCGCAGCGCATGCGGCTGGGTGCGGGCGTGGCGCTGCTGGTGGCTGCTGCCGTTGCGGCCGTCGTGATGGGGCGCCAACCCGACTACCGGGTACTGTTTTCCAATCTGGGCGACAAGGATGGCGGAGCCGTGGTGGCGCAGCTCTCCCAAATGAATGTGCCCTACAAGTATTCCGAGGGTGGCGGCGCCATCCTGATCCCAGCGGAGCGCGTGCATGACGTGCGTCTGCGACTGGCCACTCAGGGCCTGCCCAAGGGCTCCGTCGCAGGTTTTGAGCTGATGGAGTCCAACAAATTCGGGATGACGCAGTTTCAGGAGCGCCTGAACTTCCAGCGCGGGCTGGAGGGGGAGCTCACCCGGTCCATTCAAGCCTTGTCGTCCGTGCAAAGTGCCCGTGTGCACCTGGCCTTGCCCAACCAGAACGGATTTTTCCGTGAGCAGCAAAAGCCGTCGGCCTCGGTACTGGTGAGCCTGCACCCCGGCCGCATTCTGGACCGTGCCCAACTCGCGGGCATCGTGCATCTTGTGGCTTCCAGCGTGCCGGAACTGGCGCCGTCGGCCGTGAGTGTGCTGGATGACACGGGCAAGCTGCTGTCCCAGTCTCCCGACAGCACGGCCGGTGCTGAAATCAATGCCCAGCAGCTCTTGTATGTGCAGCAGCTGGAGCAGCAGTATTCGCGCCGCATCATGGACATTCTGGAGCCCGTGGTCGGCCGTGACAACGTCAAGGCACAGGTGACGGCTGAGGTGGACTTCTCCCAGACCGAGTCCACCTCCGAGCAATTCCGCCCCAACCAGACGCCAGACTCCAGCGCCGTACGCAGCCAGCAGGTGCTGGAAAGCCGTGGCAGCGCGACGAAGACCGCCACGGGTGTGCCCGGTGCGGTTGCCAATCAGCCTCCCGCTCCGTCTGCAGCGCCCATCAATGGCGCCAACCCTGCGCCCAACGCGGGCGGCCAACAGGGGACTGAGGAGCAGTCCAACAAGCGCGAGTCCACCACCAACTATGAAGTGGACAAGACGGTGAAAGTGGTCCGTGGCAGTACAGGCGCAGTCAAGCGGCTGAGTGCTGCGGTCGTGGTCAACTACCAGTCGGCCGAGGACAAGGGCAAGACCGTGACCAAGGCGCTGACGCCCGAGCAGATCGAGCAGATGACGGCGCTGGTGCGTGAAACCATTGGCTTCAATCGCGAACGCGGTGATTCGGTGAATCTGATGAATACGCCGTTCCAGGTGACCGCAGTGCCCACCACAGACACCCCGCTTTGGAAGCAGCCTGAGGTGGTTGATCTGGCCAAGACCTTTGCCTGGCCCGTAGGTGCGGTTCTGTTTGCTGCCCTGGTGCTGATGGGGCTGGTGCGTCCTGCGCTCAAGGGCCCAGCGCCGGCCAAGGCCGGTGCCGCCAAGCCGGTGGCAGGTGGACAGCTGGACGCGCTGGAGGCAGAAACACCCGAGCGCCCGGCATTGGCAGCGCCCGCCCGCAAGGACGAAGTGTTGCCCGCGACCCCCGAGCAGCTGCGCCTGGAAGATGCGCGCACGCTGGCCAAGGAGAATCCGGTCGCGGTCGCCAATATTCTCAAGACCTGGCTGAACGGCGAGCCCGTTTAGTCGCCTCTACCGCTACCGATTGCACGGACCACGACCATGGACGACCAAGGACTCCACGATGCCGCCATCATGCTGATGTCCCTCGGCGAGGAAGAGGCGGCTGAGGTGTTCAAGCATTTCTCGCCCAAAGAGGTGCAGAAGCTGGGCGAGACCATCGCGCGCATGCGCTCGGTGTCGCGCGAAAAGGTGGACGAGGTCATCAACAAATTCTCCAACGCGGCCGCAGCGCAAAGCCTGTTGGTATCCGACACCGGCAATTACGTGCGCGCTGTGCTCAAGCGCGCGCTCGGCGATGACAAGGCGGGACTGCTGATCGACCGTATCTTGCAGGGCGGAGATGTCTCGGGCATTGAGAGTCTCAAGTGGATGGATCCGTTGTCAGTGGCTGAACTGCTGCGTAACGAGCACCCGCAGATCGTTGCTGCCATCCTGGTACATCTGGACAGCGACCAGGCCTCGGGCATCCTGATGCACCTGACGGATCGCCAGCGTAGCGAAATTCTGTTGCGTGTGGCCACGCTCGAAGGTATCCAGCCGACAGCCCTCAAGGACCTGAACGAAGTGCTTTTCAAGGTGCTGGCGGGCGGGGACAAGATCCGCAAGAGTTCGCTGGGCGGTGTCAAGGCTGCCGCAGAAATCATCAACTTGCTGGGCGGCAACATGGACGCCGTGGTGCTCGAATCCATCCGGGGCTACGACCCTGACCTGGCGCAGAAGATCATGGACAAGATGTTCGTGTTCGAGGATGTTCTCAAGCTGGACGACAAGGCCATTCAAACGGTACTCAAGGAAGTGGCATCCGAAACTCTCATCGTGGCTCTCAAGGGCGCAGTGCCCGAACTGCGCGAAAAATTCCTCTCCAACATGTCTTCGCGTGCAGCCGACGCGCTGCGCGAAGACCTCGAATCGCGCGGCCCGATGCGGCTGTCCGAGGTCGAGGCGCAGCAGAAGGAAATCCTCAAGACGGTGCGTCGCCTGTCTGACGAAGGCCAGATCGTGATCGGAGGCGGTGGTGATGATGCCTTCGTCTAACCAGCGGTCCTATTCGCGGTTCATTCCCAGCGAGGAAGTCGGCGACTTCAAGCAGTGGAAGTTTGCCGCGGTAGACGGCTCCGATCTGGTCGAGCCAGAGCCCGAGCCGGAACCTGTGGCGGAGCTGCCCGCCGAGCTGGATGAAGCGGCACAGCAGGCGCTTGTCCAGCAGGCTTGCGACGATGCGTATGCAGAGGGCTTTGCCCAAGGGCAGGCGCAGACGGCGCTCGAGTGGCAGCGCCGCATGGATGAATACATTGCCCAGCAGGGACAAGAGGCGGCACAGCGCATGCAAAGCGTGCTGCAGACACTGGAAGCCAGCCTGATCGACATGCAGCAGCACATGGCGCAGCAGGTGCTGGAGCTGGCGTGTGACATCGCGCGCCAGGTGGTGCGCCAGGAACTGTCGGTCAATCCCAATGCCTTGTTGCCGGTGGTGCGGGAGGCCGTGGGCATGCTGGTCACTGAAGGGCGGCCTGCCACCGTCCGGCTCAATCCGGAGGATATGGAGGCCATGGCCCAGCCTCTGCGCGAAGAGATCAATGCGCCTGGCGTGCAGTGGATGGCGGATGCCGCGGTGCCTGCTGGCGGCTGCATGGTGGAGTCGGCGGGCACGGTCGTTGATGGCAGCATCGACAAACGGTGGCAGCGTGCCATTGCGTCGCTGGGGCTGCAGTCACCCTGGGATGACGAGACGCGTGGGGATGGCGATGACCGTCGACCTTGACTCTGCCTGGACCCGCTTCATGGACGACGCGCGCGAGCGCGTGGCCGAAGGGGCGCCGTTGGAGACGCGGGGTACGCTGACCCGACTGACGGGACTGGTGCTGGAGGCGGTGGGGATCCGCGTGCCTGTGGGGTCGCAGTGCATGGTGCAAATGCCGGGGCACGCGCCGGTATTGGCTGAGGTCGTGGGGTTTTCTGCCGACCGTGCGTTTTTAATGCCGGCGGGCGATATCCATGGGCTGTCCAGTGGCGCGAGTGTGGTGCCGGCTGCGCCATATATCCCCATGCCTCGCTTGGGCGAGCCTCCCCGGCCGGTACAACGCGCCGGGGTGCTTCGTTTGCCCATGGGCGACGGCTTGTTGGGCCGTGTGGTGGATGCGCAAGGCCTGCCCCTCGACCATGGTGGACCGGTGCAGGATGTCGTGTCGGAGCCCATGGGGCGGCGGCAGATCAATGCCATGGATCGGGATCCGGTGCGTGAGCCCTTGGATACTGGCGTGCGCGCCATCAATGCCTTGCTGACCGTAGGGCGGGGCCAGCGTCTGGGGCTGTTTGCAGGCTCCGGGGTGGGCAAGAGTGTGCTGCTGGGCATGATGGCGCGCTACACACAGGCCGATGTGATTGTGGTGGGGCTCATTGGGGAGCGGGGGCGCGAAGTCAAGGAGTTTGTGGAAGACATCCTGGGCGAGGAAGGCCGCGCACGATCCGTGGTGGTGGCGGCACCTGCCGACGCGCCTCCGTTGTTGCGCATGCAGGGGGCGGCCTACGCTACTGCGGTGGCGGAGCATTTTCGCGACAAAGGGCAGCATGTGCTGCTGCTCATGGATTCACTGACCCGCTATGCAATGGCGCAGCGGGAAATTGCTCTGGCCATCGGCGAGCCGCCAGCAACCAAAGGGTATCCGCCGTCCTGTTTTGCAAAGCTGCCGCAGCTGGTCGAGCGCAGCGGCAACGGCCTGCATGGTGTCGGCTCGATCACGGCGTTTTATACGGTGCTATCGGAAGGTGATGACCAGCAGGACCCGATCGCGGATGCTGCCCGTGCCATTCTGGATGGGCACATTGTGTTGTCGCGTGCCCTGGCTGAGACCGGGCATTTCCCGGCCATCGACATTGAGCAATCGGCATCGCGGGTGATGCACAACGTGGTGTCTCGCGGGCATTTTGACTTGGCGCGGCGGTTTCGTGCGGTGTATTCGCGTTACCAGAAGAGCCGGGACCTGGTGCAGGTGGGGGCCTATATGAGCGGCTCCGACCCGGCATTGGACGAGGCTATCCGCCTTCAGCCACAGATGGCGGGTTTTCTGCAGCAGGACATGTACGAGGCGGCCTCCATGGACCACAGCGTAGCCGCCATGGCGGCGGTGCTGGACCATTGACGGCGGACAAGGGAAGCCATCATGTCCAACCTTAACGCCCTCTCTGTCGCAGTCGAAGTGGCCTCTCGCAAGCGGGACGATGCCCGTAAGGTGCTGCAGGACACGCTGGCTGCCGAGCAGGCAGCGCGTGCCCAGCTCGATCAGCTGGAAGACTACGCCCGTGAAACCGAGTCACGCTGGGGCATGAAGGCAGGTGCGGCCATGCAGCCCGAAGTGATGTACCACCACTACCACTTCATGGACAGGCTGGGTCATGCGGCCAGCATCCAGACCAGTGTGGTGGGTGACCAGTCTGCGCGGGTGCAAGCTGCCCAGCGCGCTCTGTTAGATGCAGAGCTGCGTTTGGCCAGTCTGCGCAAGGTGGTAGACAAGCGACGCAACGACCTCACCCTGCAGCAACAGCGCAGAGACCAAAAACAGACCGATGAACGCGCCGCGCTGCAGTATCGCAACGCGGGCCAGGAGAATTGAACATGGAACCGACCAAAGTAGCCTCCTCGCAGGGCACCCAGCCCGCCCACACGACTCGCGCCAAATCATCGGCCCAGACTGCTGCCGCAGACGCTAGCGATCCTGCGGCTGGGGGTGATTTTTTGGCTTTGCTGGCGGCGTTGGGGGACGAGGTGGAGGAGGGGGGCGTACTGGGCTCGGCAGGATCGGATGTTCTCGCCGCGGACGGCCTTCCTTGCGTCGGATCCACGGCTGTAGACGCCTCTGCGGTGGCTGCATGGCAAGGGTTATTGGGCATGGCTTCGGCCAATGTCGCTCCTCCGGCCTCCACAGGCGCTGACGGTGGATCGCGCCTCGCTGCCGCTTTGGGTGCGGGGGGGGCGTCTCCAGTAGGTTCTGGGGCCGAGTGGACGCCATTTGGCCGTACCCAAGGCTTGGTGGCAGAGACGGCGATGTTGGACTCTGCTGCAGACATTAAGGATGCGCAACCTTTGGGCGCGACGTCCATGGCTGGTCGTACATTCTCTCGGTTGCAGAACGTCGCGGCGCTCCGCACTGGGCTTTCAGGTTCGGGGGACGTCAGTTTGGGGCAAGGCACGGTTGGCGAGTTGAAACCTCATTCATTCGGACACACTCCGGCGGCCGCTGCGCTTTCACAGGCGATGACTGAGCGCTCTGCCCAGGCCGCATCGACGGGGGCACAATCTTCTGAGCGCGTGGGCGGGCTGTCATCCGCAGCTACTGGCTTCGAAGGAGTCACACCTCTTGCTGATGGTCTGTTGACCTCCGTCGCTTCTGCACGAGCGCCCGAATTCGCTGCCGGTGGGCACTCTGCCGGTGAGAACCCGGGAAATGGGGGCGCATGGTCTGAGAGCACATTGGGCGCATCTCCTGTGGAGTCCAGTAACGTCACCGATGCAACGGTCTTTGCAGACCCTAACGCCTTGGGTGCAGAAGAGCAGGTGGCCGAACAGGTGGCCTACTGGGTGAACCAGAAGACCCAGAACGCGGAGTTGACGCTGCAGCGTGATGGTCAGCCGGTGGAGGTGTCTGTGTCTCTGTCGGGCAACGAAGCGCACGTGTCGTTCCGCAGCGACCAGCAGCAGACGCGGGAGCTGCTGGACCAGAGCATGGCGCAGTTGAGTGATCTGTTGCGCAGTGAGGGTTTGGTGTTGTCTGGCATGTCGGTGGGCACATCGGCACGCGACCGTGCCGGTGGTGGCGAGGCGGGGCAGCAGCGGCCTCGCGACGGGGCACGCCAGGCGCAGGTGGTATCTGCTGTGCCTGCTGGCACAGCCTCGCTGGCGCGCGGTGGTGGGGCGACAGACCGGGCCGTGGACGTCTTCGTCTGATTCTGCGGGGTGATGTGGGCGGTCTGTAGTTCTGCTCCCGTCTCCGCAGTCCAGGCGAGCGCGGTGAATGCCATGGTTTTGGGCTTTTATTCTGGCTATTATTGGTTACACCCCCGACCCATAATGGGCCAACAGGTTGCGCTTGCACTTTGATAGCGTCTGTTCTGCCTGTTCCCTATCGCAAGGAATTCCATTGTGTCAGCCAATACTCCCGCAGCAGCCGCACCCGCCAAAAGCAAGAAGATGCTGTTGATCATCATCGGCGTGGTGGTGGCTGTGCTAGTGATCGGAGGGGGCGCAGCAGCATGGTTCATCTCCAGTCGGTCGCATGCCGCTGAGGACGAAGAGGGCGGCGGTGCACCTGCGGCTCACAAGGAGGCGCCTAAGGTAGCCCCCACCTTCCTGCCCCTGGAAAACATGGTGGTCAATCTGGCTGATCCCGGCGGTGATCGCTTTGCGCAGATCGGCATTACGTTGGAGCTGGAGGATGCAAAGACTGCAGAACAGGTGAAGCAGTACCTGCCGTCGATCCGCAGTGGAATCCTGATGCTGGTGTCGCAACGCACGTCCACGGAGCTGCTGCAGCGCGAGGGCAAGGAAAAGCTCGCTACCGACGTCTTGCGCGAAGTCTCGCGCCCTCTGGGCTACTCGGTGCCGTCAGAGCGTGAGCGTGCAAAGGCTGCCGCCGCCGCTGAGCAGGACGGAGATGGAGAGGAACGCCCCGCCGCGCGCAAGCGCACAGAGCGCAATCCTGTGCGCAAGGTGCTCTTTTCGAGCTTCATCATCCAATGAGCCAGCCGGGTAAGGACCAGCCATGAGTGATTCATTTCTTTCGCAGGAAGAGGTCGATGCCCTTCTGGAAGGGGTCACTGGCGAGAGCCAGAAGTCCGTTGAGGAAGTGGCTGAGGCGGGGTCGGTACGCAACTACGACATCTCCAGCCAGGAGCGCATCGTCCGTGGCCGCATGCCGACGATGGAAATCGTCAACGAGCGGTTTGCACGCAACTTCCGCATTGGGCTCTTCAACTTCATCCGCCGCAGTCCTGAAATTTCGGTGGGGACTGTGTCGGTGCAACGCTACAGTGCTTTCCTGCGAGAGCTGGCGGTGCCGACGAACTTCAACATCGTGGCGATCCGCCCCCTGCGAGGCAGCGGACTCATCGTCTGTGAGCCTTCGCTGGTCTTCGGCATCATTGACACCCTCTATGGCGGGGTCGGTAAGTTCCAGACCCGCATTGAAGGGCGTGATTTTTCGCCTACCGAGCAGCGTGTCATCAACCGGCTCGTAGATGTGATCTGCGCGGAGTACAAGAAGGCGTGGCAGGGGATCTATCCGCTGGAGCTGGAATACCAGCGCTCGGAAATGCAACCCCAGTTCGCCAACATTGCAACGCCCAGCGAGATCGTGGTGTCCACGGCCTTTCAGCTGGAAATTGGCGACCTGTCCGGTGCCATCCATATATGCATGCCTTATGCAACGCTGGAGCCGATCCGCGATGTACTGTATTCGTCCACGCAGGGTGATTCCATTGAGGTGGACCGCCGCTGGGTGAATGTGCTCAAGCGTGAAATCCAATCCGCAGAGGTTACGCTGGTGGCGGAGCTGGCGAAGGCCGATGCCACCGTGGAGCAACTGCTGGCCATGAAACCGGGTGACTTCATCGAACTGGACCGCGAGCCCCGTATCCGTGCATCGATCGGAGGGGTTCCTATTTTTGAATGCCAGTATGGAACCCACAATTCCAAGTACGCCATCCGCATTGAAGAGTGCCTGCGCACTTCGGACATGAGTTGGCTGGGAGAGAAGAATGGCAACTGAAGAAGACAACAAGGACGCAGGCGCGGACGACCCGTTTGCGGGTTGGGCCGAAGCGCTCGAAGAGCAGAAGCGGACGGACGAAAAACCGGCGGACGCAGAGCAGGGAGGGCCACTTTCCGGCGAGCCCGTGCGACCATTTTCCGGTGCTGCGGGCGGTGATACTGTCAACGACATCAACATGGTGCTGGACATTCCGGTGCAGCTGTCGGTGGAGTTGGGGCGCACCAAAGTGCCCATCAAGTACATCCTTCAACTGGCACAAGGTTCGGTGGTGGAGCTGGATGCACTGGCAGGCGAGCCCATGGATGTGCTGGTCAATGGCTACCTTATCGCCCAAGGCGAAGTGGTGGTGGTCAATGACAAGTTTGGTATCCGCCTGACCGATGTGGTCACGCCGTCGGAACGTTTGCGGCGGGTGAGCCGTGGATAGTGGGAGCATGACCCAGACGCTGCTGGTCGTGGTGCTTTTTGTGGGCGCCATGGCTTTGCTTCCCTGGGCTGTGCGCCGGCTGCAGCAGCGCCAGTCCTCCGGGACGCTGGCTGCCGGGGTGGCGTCACGCGTGGTGTCTGCAGTGGCCGTCGGCCCTCAACAGCGGGTAGTGACGGTGGAAGTCGGCCCTGAACATGCGCGTACTTGGCTGGTGCTGGGCGTCACCGCTCAACAGGTCAGTTGCCTCCACGTGCTACCAGTGGCGGCCAAGGGGGCTGGGGACGCCGTGAACGTTTCACTCCCGACAGAACCATCGTTTGCTCACGAGATGCGAGCTGCGTCCGCTGATTCTGGAAAGTCCGCGCATGTCTGAGCTCGCATCCTTGCTCCCAAGGCGCGTAGCGCGGACAGCTGGGCGTGCTTTGCCTTGGGCCGTTGCTGTTGCCAGCGTGGTAGCGCATGGCTCCGCTTGGGCTCAAAGTCCGGGCGCATTGCCACTGGTTGTTGGCAGTGGGCCATCTGGCGCCAGCTACTCGGTACCCATTCAGACGCTGCTGTTTTTCACGGCGTTGTCTTTTTTGCCCGCTGTGCTGCTGATGATGACGGGCTTTACACGGATTGTGATTGTGCTGTCCTTGCTGCGTCAGGCCTTGGGGACGCAGTCGGCTCCTCCCAATCAGGTCATCATCGGGCTGTCACTGTTCCTGACCTTTTTTGTCATGGGCCCGACGCTGGACCGTGTGTACCAGGACGCTTACGTTCCCTATACCAACAACACCATCAGCTTCGAACAGGCGCTGGACAGGGCAGAGGCGCCGATGCGCAGCTTCATGCTCAAGCAGACGCGGCAATCTGACTTTGCGCTGTTTTCCAGGCTGGCACGTCTTGATCCCAAAGTGACGGCTGAGACGGCGCCCATCCGTGTGCTGGTGCCGGCCTTTGTGACCAGCGAGCTCAAATCGGCGTTTCAGATCGGGTTCATGATTTTCATCCCGTTTCTTGTCATCGACATGGTGGTGTCCAGCATCCTCATGTCCCTGGGCATGATGATGTTGTCCCCGGTGTTGGTGGCATTGCCGTTCAAGCTGATGCTGTTTGTGCTGGCAGACGGCTGGAACCTGCTGATCGGCTCATTGGCCGCCAGCTTCGTCACCTAGAGGATTCCGCCATGACTTCACAAATGGTGCTGACCATTGGGCGTGACGCCCTCACCCTGCTGCTGATGATTTCCATGCCAGTGCTGGGGGTGGTCATGGCGGTGGGCTTGTTGGTCAGTATTTTTCAGGCTGTCACGCAGATCCATGAAGCAACGCTGGCGTTTGTGCCCAAGCTGATTGCGGCCATGGTCGTTTTTGCGATTGCTGGGCCTTGGATGCTCAGTACCCTGGTGGACTTCATCCGCCGGACAATCGAATCGATCCCGTCGATGATTGGATAGCACATGCCAATCTGGGCACTTGGCGGCCTCAGGACAATGCTGGGCTGCTGGAGTCAGCGACGAGCACTGGGGGCGGCCGTGCCTTGGCCGTCAATGCACCCAGGCCTCGCCGGTGGAGGAGGGGCGTGATCACCTTCTCCGAAGCTCAGATCATGGCGTGGCTGTCTCCCATTCTGTGGCCCTTTTTGCGCGTGCTGGCATTGTTTTCCGTGGCCCCAGTGTTCTCCATGCGGGTCGTGCCCATGCGCGTAAAAATCGGTCTCGCTTTCCTTGTGGCTTTGTGTGCGCAAGGTGTTCTGGGTGAGCAGCCTGTCATCAGCGTGAACGGCCGTGAGGCGCTGGGCACGGTGGCGCAGCAGGTGGCTGTGGGGCTGGCGATCGGCTTTTCGGTTCGCTTGGTGTTCACAGCCGTTGAGCTGGCTGGTGAAATCATTGGCCTGCAGATGGGGCTCAACTTTGCATCGTTCTTTGACCCCACCTCCAACGGTCAGATCAGCGCTGTGGCCCGGTTTTTTGGCCACATGTCCATGCTGCTCTTCATTGTCATCAATGGCCATTTGTTGATATTGATGGCCGTGGTCAAAAGTTTTGACCGCTTTCCAGTCGATGGAAATTTTCTGCAGGCGTTGGGACAGATGCGGTTGTATGAGTTGGGTGCTTCGCTCTTTTCCAGTGCGCTCTGGATTGCCATGCCCATGATTGCGCTGCTGCTCTTCGTCAACCTGACCATGGGCATCATCTCGCGTGTGGCGCCGCAAATGAATATCTATGCGGTGGGTTTCCCGGTCACGCTCACGGTGGGGATGCTGGGCATAGCAGCAACGTTGCCGATGCTGGAGCAACCGGTGTTGGCGTTGATGCAACAAGCCGTGGATCTGTTCTCTGTTGGCAGGTAGGGCCGTTAGTTACACCAGCTGATTGCGGATGGCGTAAACGGTGAGTTCAGCATTGTTCGAAAGCTTCAATTTTTCGAGAACCCGTGAGCGGTACACACTCACGGTTTTAGGACTCAGCATCAATTCATCGGCAATGTCAGACAGGCGCCGCCCCGATGCAATCTTGACCAGGGTTTGCAGCTCTCGTTCGGAAAGCGCCGCATGGGGCACCTCCGGCGTCGGTTGAGCCAGGCTGTCCGCAAGCATCTGGGCCACTTCGGCAGTGAGGTACTTGCGCCCCTGCATCACCGTGCGCACCGCCGCAATCAGCTCCACCGGATCGCCGGCCTTGTTGGCATAGCCTTGGGCTCCCGCCTTGAGGCAGCGCAGCGCGTATTGATCCTCGGGGTACATCGAAACCACCAGCACCCGGATGGTCGAGTGGGTCTCGCGCAGGCTGGCCAGTACTTCCAGGCCGCTGCGTCCGGGCATGTTCAGGTCCAGCAGCAACACATCACAGGCAGCCGTGCGCAGAACTTCACGCAGCTCAGAATACCCGCCCGCTTCGCCGGTCACCTGAATGTCCGGTGCTTCGGCGAGTGTGTCGCGAATGCCGCGCCGCAATACGGCATGGTCGTCGCACAAGACGACATGGATCACTGGGCATCTCCTGGAGCGGATGTGGAAGGAGGTGGTAACGGGACGGACAGAATGACCGACGTGCCCTTGCCCGGCCGACTGCTGATGTCCAGCCATCCCCCTACGGTGCGTGCACGCTCTTGAAGGCCCTTGAGGCCGAAGGCTTTTGGTTTGTCGCGAACTGTGGAATCCATGCCACGGCCATTGTCCGCGACCTCCAGGGTCAGTACCCCTTCCTTGTCAGACAGTTCAATGTCCACCTTGCTGGGCTGCGCATGCTTGGAGATATTGGTCAATGCTTCTTGGGCAGTACGGTAGGCCACCAATTGGATGTCGGTGGGTGTATCGATGGTTTCGCTGCTGCTTTGCATCCTTGTGGGGATGCCCGTCCTGCGCTCAAAGCCAGCGGCCAGCCATTGGACAGCCGCCACCAGCCCTTGTTCCAGGATGGGGGGGCGCAGGTTCATCATGATGCGCTGGCTGGCGCCAATCGCGTGTTGCAGCATGTCCACCGCAGAGGTGGCATGCTCTTGCATGGCAGGATCGGTACTGTGGCGCCCTATCCAGGCTACGTCAAAGCGTACTGCGGTCAGTGCGCCACCAATGTCGTCGTGGATCTCGCGAGCGATGGCGGCCCGCTCATGCTCGATGGAGGTCTGCAGATGCTCGGCCAGCTCGGCCAAGCGGCGTTGCGACGTGGCCAGCTCGGCAATAGCCTGCTCGCGCGCGTTGCGTGCTTCGTGCACTTCCAGGGTGCGGGCAATTACATGCGGGAGGCGCTGGATATCGTCCTTGAGCAGATAGTCCGCTACCCCGAGCCGCATCGCGTCAACCGCTGCAGGCTCGCCAATGGCACCTGAAAGCAGCACAAAAGGTGGGTGATGCGGTTTTTGCGCCACATGGGCCCATGCATCCAATGCGGTGAAGCCTGGCAGGCGGTAATCTGCCAGGATGATGTCAAAGCGGCCGGTGTCCGTCAGTCTTTGGAATTCAGAAAGGGTGTCAACCCGCTGGAGGTGGCAACGGAGCCCTGATCGACGCAACGCACGCGCTGCCAATTCGTGATCGGCCGGTGAATCTTCAAGATGGAGGATTTCAAGGGTCTGGTCTGGTGTTGCAGGGCCCATAGGAGCGCTATCATAGGATACAAATTGGAACAAACAAGGGTGTTTGTCCGGTTGGGATGGTTTGTGCGTCAGCGTCCAATGGGCGCGGATGCTCCGGTTTGCTCAGGGGCCTTGGCTGGTTACTGATGCAAGTATCGTAGTCCTGTGTATTTGCGTGTTTTGCTGCTACGTGCTGCGATGGAGAAACGATGCAATCTACGCTAACAACGCCTGGAGGACCTGCTGTCCAGGTTCCCGTCATGGTGGCGGCAGAGCTGCAGGACTCTTTGTTGGTCGTGATGCACGACTTGCACCGCCTGGAAGGCTTGCTGAACCACGCCACCGACAACCTGCTGGAACGGTTTGGAGAGGCAAACGCCATGTTGACAGATGCTGTAGTGGCGGACTCCCCGGAGTTGGTGGCCGCGCGTACGGCGTTGCGCAGCGCAGTGACTGAGTTGCAGTTCCAGGACATGGCCTCCCAACTGATATGGCACACCACCAAGGTGCTGCAGGGCTGTGCCTTCCGGCTGGCCTCGGAAGCCATGGGGCATGAAGAAGGTGAAGATGCCGCGCCCTTTGCGGAGATGGCGCCCGACAGGCCGAACCCTGTCACCCAAAGCGAGATGGATGCAGGTTCTGTGGACCTGTTTTGACGTTCACATCACTGGTTACCTTATATATTCAAGTCAGTTGGAGCCATACATGCAATCGATCCTTGCCGTTGATGATTCACCTTCCATGCGCAAAATGGTGTCGTTCACCCTCACTGGTGCCGGCTATCACGTCGTGGAGGCAGTGGATGGGCAAGATGCCCTCGAAAAGGCCGAGACGCACAACATTGACCTGGTGCTGGCAGACCAGAACATGCCACGTCTTGATGGTATTGGCCTGACCCGCAAACTGCGCGAGCATCCCAAATTTAAGACCATTCCCATCCTGATCCTGACGACGGAGTCGAGCGATCAAATGAAGCAGGCGGGCCGCACAGCGGGTGCCACGGGATGGCTGGTAAAACCTTTTGATCCGAATCGCCTGATCGAAGTCATCCAGAAAGTGATCCGCTGAGCCGGGTTGACTGAGATCATTTAGTACACAGGAGCCCACCATGGCGGAAACCTACCAAGAAGGATCAGGTGCAGGCGCTGACTTCGACCTCAGCCAGTTCTATCAGATCTTTTTCGAGGAAGCGGGTGAGAACCTCGACCAGATGGAGCAGATGCTCCTGAATCTGGACCTGAGCAGTGCCAACGACGAAGAGCTCAACGGCATCTTCCGCTGCGCTCACTCGATCAAGGGAGGTTCTGCCACCTTCGGGTTTTCTGACGTGGCCGAGCTGACCCATCAGATGGAGTCCCTGCTTGATCGTCTGCGCCGCCATGAGCTGCAGCCCATCCCTCAGATGGTGGACGTTCTGCTGGAGTCTGCGGATGCTTCGCGCAGCCTGCTGGCACGGCATCAGGCGGGTGGACAAGGTGAGGCGGTTTCCACCACCTCCCTGGTTCGCCGAATCAGCGACCTGGCGGCGGGCTTGGTGCCCGGCGACGCTGCACCTGTGGTCGCAGCGCCGCCTCCTCCTGCACCCGCGCCGGTGGCAGTAGCCCCGGCTCCTGCGCCCAAGGTTTCCGCGCCTGTTGTGCCAGGGCAGCCGCGGCAGCTGGAAATCCAGATCGGGCCACTGGACCGCCCCGAGCAGGCCGACGCGATCAAAGAATTGTTCCGAGACATTCCCGGTTTGGGGGCGATCCGCGATGTCCCGGGTAGCCAGGCCAATACGCGGGTCTTTGCGGTGGAAACGACGTCTACCAACGATGATCTGCTGGACCTGTTTGCGTTCCATGTTTCCAAGGAGCAGGTGCTGATTCGTGATGGTGCCGCGTCTGGTGACGCTGCCGCCGCCGATGCAGACGGCGAGCCTGTGGTTGCCGTGGATACCTCCGGGGGCGAAGCGCCTTATGGATTCTTCAACGGCGCACCCGGAGCACCCCATGGTGAAGCTGCGGCGGCTGCCCATGCGCCTGTCACGCAAGCTCCCAAAGCTGCGCCCAAGGCGAGCGCCGAGCCCAAGGTGGCGATGCAGGCGCAGATGGAGTCCACCACCATCCGCGTGGATGTGAAGAAAGTCGATCAACTGATCAACCTGGTGGGTGAGTTGGTGATCACGCAGGCCATGTTGGCGCAGAACAGCCGGGGCCTCGATGCTGGGGCCTACCAGCAATTGCTGGCCGGTTTGGCAGATCTGGATCGCAACACGCGCGACCTCCAAGAGTCGGTGATGTCGATCCGCATGATTCCAATGTCCATCGTTTTCAGCCGCTTCCCGCGCATGCTGCGCGATCTGGCGAACAAGCTGGGCAAGAAGGTGGAGCTGGTGACCCTGGGTGAAGCCACCGAACTGGACAAGGGCTTGGTCGAAAAGATCACCGACCCGCTGACCCACTTGGTGCGTAACAGCTGCGACCACGGTATTGAAATGCCTGCCGATCGTCTCGCCAAGGGCAAATCCGAGCACGGCACCATCACCTTGTCGGCGTCGCACCAAGGTGGGTCGATCGTGATCGAGGTGCGTGACGATGGTCGTGGCCTGTCGCGCGAGAAGATCCTCAGCAAGGCCCAGGAGCGCGGCATCGAGGTGTCCGATCAGATGAGCGATGCCGATGTCTGGCAGCTGATTTTTGCTCCAGGCTTCTCCACGGCCGATGAGGTGACCGATGTGTCAGGCCGTGGGGTCGGCATGGACGTGGTCAAACGCAATATCGCAGCGCTCAACGGCTCGGTAGAGATCGATTCTGCAGAGGGCTACGGCATGAAGGTGTCCGTTCGCCTACCCCTGACGCTCGCCATCATGGATGGCATGTCGGTGGGGGTGGGCGAGGAGGTTTACATCCTTCCTCTGTCGTCGGTGGTGGAATCGTTCCAGGTCAATGCGGACGATGTCAGCACCGTGGCGCAAGGCTCGCAGCTGGTCAAGGTGCGCGACGAATACATGCCTGTCATCGCGCTGGAGAAGATCTTCCAGGTTCCGCGCTTTGACCTCAACAAATCCAGCAACATCATGGTGGTGGTCGAGGCTGACGGAAGCCGTGTGGCCTTGCTGGTGGATGAGTTGCTCGGCCAGCACCAGGTGGTCGTCAAGAATCTGGAGTCGAACTATCGCAAGGTGCCCAATGTGTCGGGCGCCACCATTTTGGGTGACGGCACCGTGGCCTTGATTTTGGACACGGGTGGCTTGGTGCGTCGGGCGCGCCACTAGATACAGGTGCGGGCGCCCCTGGGGGGCGCTGCGCCGCCATGAAAGGAGAATGCACCATGAGTGTGATCGGTAAAACTGCAGACGCTGCACCAACGGGTGCTCGTGAATATCTGACGTTCCGCCTCGACCAGGAAGAGTACGGCATCGACATCCTGAAGGTGCAGGAAATCCGGGGCTACGAACCTCCCACCCGCATTGCGAACGCGCCAGACTTCATCAAGGGCGTGGTCAATTTGCGCGGCACGATTGTTCCCATCGTGGACATGCGCATCAAGTTCAACTGTGCGCAGGCGGACTACAACAGTTTCACAGTGGTCATCATCCTCAACCTGCGCAACCGTGTGGTGGGCATTGTGGTGGATTCGGTGAGCGATGTGATGGAGTTGACACCAGAGAGCATCCGTTCGGCCCCTGATATTGAGAGTGCGATCGACAACAGCTGCATCTTGGGCTTGGGGTCCGTGGGCGAGCGCATGCTGATCTTGCTGGATATTGAAAAGCTCATGTCCAGCGTGGACATGGGCCTGGTGACCGCCAACGAATAAGGCGTAGCAGTCAGCAGCCAGTGGTGGCGCAGGCACATGTCAGGCTGTGAGCTGCGCTCGCAGACCTTTTGGAGCGAACAGGACTTCCCCTCGGACGATCAATATGGCCCAAACCACCAGTGCTTCGGCGTCAGTCCGGTCAGGCCCAGCCCGGGTAGATCCTGCGTATACCGCAGCCGCAGCGCCCTCTGGCCCTCTGGCCCAGGGGCGAGAATTTGTCTGGACCAATGCAGACTTTGCCCGTGTGCAGGCGCTGATCTATCAGCGCGCTGGCATCAGCTTGCATGATGGCAAACACGCCATGGTGTACAGCCGCCTGTCGCGTCGGCTGCGCGACACGGGGCACACCAGCTTTCACGACTACCTGAGCTGGCTGGAGACCCATGACGGGCCAGAGTGGCAGGAGTTCGTGAATGCGCTGACCACCAACCTCACGGCATTCTTTCGCGAGCAGCATCATTTCGAGATCTTTGCGTCGCACCTGCGCTCCAAGCCATCCGCCAACTGGCGGGTCTGGTGCAACGCGGCCTCCACGGGCGAAGAGCCTTACTCCATCGTGATCACCGCATTGGAGGCGCTCGGCGCCAACGCCTCCTTCAAGTTGACAGCCAGCGACATTGATTCGCGCGTGCTGGCCACCGCGGCGCAGGGCGTGTACCGGCTCGACAGCGTCAAGGGCTTGAGCCCTGAGCGCTTGCAGAAATTCTTCCTCAAAGGCAAAGGCGGGAACGCGGGCATGGTCCGCGCCAAGCCGGAGTTGCGGCGTGCCATCGACTTCATGAGCGTGAATCTCATCCGCGACGATTGGCCATTCAAGGAGCCCTTTGACGTGGTTTTCTGCCGTAATGTGATGATTTACTTTGATGCCCCTACACAGCGGCGCGTGCTGGAAAGAATCCACCGCGTGCTCAAACCGGGTGGCATGTTGTTTGTGGGGCACGCCGAGAACTTCAGCGAGTCCAAAGACCTGTTCACCCTGCGTGGCAAGACGGTGTACGAGCGCCGCTGACCTGTCCATGTTGTCCTGCACATTGCACCCATGACCAACATTCAAACAGGTTCATCCCCTTCCAATGCTGCTGCTGTGCCCGGCAGTTCCGAAAGGCGCCGCGCTCCGCGTATTGCGCCGCTGAGCGCCGATATCTACAGCTCTGGCAACGGGCCCGCGCGCGAGTCGTCGCTGCAGGAGCTCAAGGCCCGCAGCCGCAAGCCAGGAGAGGCCTCGTTTTTTTACCTTGATCACCACTTCCAGCACAACGCGGTGAAGGTACTGCCTGGTGAGTATTTCGTGTCGGATGAGAACATGGTCATCATGACCGTGCTCGGCTCGTGCATCGCTGCCTGCCTGTGGGACAGCCGCGCACGTGTGGGAGGAATGAACCATTTCATGCTGCCGGACGGCGATCTGGCGGACGCATCCGGGCGTTATGGTTCCTACGCGATGGAGCTGTTGATCAATGAAATGCTCAAGCTCGGTGCACGCCGTGAAACCATGCAGGCCAAGATCTTTGGAGGGGCCCAGGTGATGCACAACTTCACCACCATGAATGTGGGTGAGCGCAACACGAATTTTGTGTTGAACTATTTGCACACTGAGCGCATTCCGATCGTCTCCGAGGACGTGCTCGACATCTATCCGCGCAAGGTGGTTTTCTTTCCAGTGACCGGCAAAGCGATGGTGAAACGGTTGGCGCATGCCCATCCCGAAGCCCTCGTGGCCCAGGAGGTTCGTGGCAACGCGGCCACTGTTGCCAAGACCACGTCGGGTGGTTCTGTGGATCTGTTTTGATAAAGGTTTGAGTTAATGAGCAGGAAAATCCGGGTGATCGTGGTGGACGATTCGGCGCTGGTCCGTAGTCTGCTGTCAGAGATCATCAACCGCCAGCGGGACATGGAGTGCATTGGCACGGCCAACGACCCTCTGGTGGCGCGCGAGATGATTCGCGAATTGGATCCGGATGTCATCACCCTGGACGTTGAAATGCCGCGCATGGACGGCATTGATTTTCTGGGGCGCTTGATGCGTCTGCGGCCGACTCCGGTAGTGATGATCTCCACGCTGACCGAGCGTGGCGCGGAGGTCACCATGAAGGCCTTGGAGTTGGGCGCCGTCGACTTTGTGGCCAAACCGCGTGTGGGGCTGGCCAGCGGGCTCAACGATTTGGCGGCACAGATTGTGGACAAGATCCGCGTTGCTGCCGTCGCGCAAGTGCGCCGCGCCCCTGTGCGTGATGCAGGCCCAGCCTCCAGTGTTGTGGGGGGCACTCCTTTGCCCCACGCCGTACCCGCAGCGGGTCTGCTGGGTCGCCTTTCCACTGAAAAGCTCATCTGCATTGGGGCGTCCACCGGTGGTACCGAAGCCATCAAGGAGGTGCTGGTCCAGATGCCTGCGGATTCGCCCGCGATCGTGATCACCCAGCACATGCCTCCCGGGTTCACTACCAGTTTTGCGGCCCGTTTGAACGGGTTGTGCCAGATCACTGTCAAGGAGGCGGTGAATGGCGAGCGCATTCTGCCCGGCCATGCCTACATCGCACCGGGCGGCACACAGTTCCATGTGGCGCGCAGTGGCGCCAACTATGTCGCGGTGGTGGACGATGGCCCTCCGGTCAATCGCCACAAGCCCTCGGTCGAGGTACTCTTCAAGTCCGCAGCGGCGGTGGTGGGGCGCAACGCGTTTGGCATCATGCTCACGGGCATGGGCAACGATGGCGCTGTTGCCATGCGGGAGATGAAAGACGCCGGCAGCTACAACTATGTGCAGGATGAGGCGACCTGCATCGTGTTTGGCATGCCGCGGGAAGCCATTGCCCACGGTGCCGCCGACGAGGTGCTGCCGCTGGGGCAGATTGCTCCTGCCTTGATTGCCCGGTTGCGCGGAACAACGGACCGCCTGCACCACCGGATTTAAGGGCGATTACCGAGCCCTGGCGGCGGGCCTTCACCATGTGTGTCCCCGCCAGAGCCCTCGCGCCATGAACCGGTTTGGCGCCTATTCAGAGAGTGCTGTCCAGCGCTCCAACGCAGTCATCAGCTCTTCGTCGATGGCGGCTGCTCGGCTTGTCATGGCCGCCGCGCGGGTGGGGTCAGTACCAAAGAGTGAGCCGTCGGCCAGTGCGTCTTGAAGGGATTTCTGTTCCGTCTCTAGCGTACTGATCAGGCCAGGCAGTTGATCCAGTTCGCGCTGCTCTTTGTAACTCAGCTTCTTTTTTGATAGCTGTGCAGGCTTATTTAATGTGCGCTCCGGCGTGCTTTGGTTGGAAACTTCCGGTGTGGGTGGTTTGGAGGACGTTGCAGCAGCAGCTTGCAGTGACCGACTGCGTTTGGATTGGAGCAACCAGTCTTGTACGCCGCCTTCGTACTCGCGCCACAGGCCGTTGCCTTCAAAAGCGAGGGTGCTGGTCACCACGTTGTCGAGAAAGGTGCGGTCATGGCTGACCAGGAACACCGTGCCTTCGTAGTTTTCGAGCAATTCCTCCAGCAGGTCTAAGGTGTCAATGTCCAGGTCGTTCGTGGGCTCATCCAGTACCAGGACATTGGCCGGTCGGGCGAACAGCCGGGCAAGCAGCAGGCGGTTGCGTTCCCCGCCGGACAGCGTCCGCACTGGGGAGTGCGCGCGCGCGGGGGAGAACAGAAAGTCGCTCAGATAGCTCTTGACGTGTTTGCGCTGATTGCCGATCTCGATCCATTCGCTGCCAGGGCTGATGAAGTCTTCCAATGTGGCGTCGAGGTTGACGGCGTGCCGCATCTGGTCAAAGTAGGCCACTTGCAGGTTCGCTCCCTGCCGGATGGTGCCCTTGTCGGCCTGCAGTTCGCCCAAGATCATCTTGAGCAGCGTGGTTTTACCGGCGCCGTTCGGGCCGATCAGGCCCACTTTGTCCCCGCGCAGTATCGTCCCGGAGAAATTGTGGACGATGGTTTTGTCGCCGAAGGCTTTGCTCACTCCTTGCAGTTCCGCCACGATCTTGCCCTGGTAGCCGTTGGAGCTTCCGGTGGCGACATCCATGCGCACACTGCCAACGACCTCACGGCGAGCCTCCCGCCGGGCGCGTAGCTGTTCCAAGCGGCTGATACGGCTCTGGCTGCGGGTGCGGCGCGCTTCCACACCACGCCGAATCCAGATTTCTTCTTGTGCCAGGAGCTTGTCGGCCTTGGCGGCGATCACTGCCTCCTGCGCCAACTGCTCTTCTTTCTGAATCTGGTATTGAGCAAAGTTACCGGGGTAGGAGCGCAATTGACCGCGGTCCAGCTCCACGATGCGGGTGGCCACACGGTCAAGGAAGGACCGGTCGTGGGTGATGGTCACGACGCTGCCCGGAAAGTCCAGCAGCAGGTCTTCCAGCCACTCGATGGAGTCCAGATCCAGGTGGTTGGTGGGTTCGTCGAGCAGCAACACGTCAGGGCGTGCCACCAGCGCCTGCGCCAGCGCCACGCGTTTTTTGGTGCCGCCAGAGAGTGCTCCGACCACGGCGTCCGGGTCGAGATGCAACCTCTGCAGGGTTTCTTCTACACGCTGCTCCCAGTTCCAGGCGTCGTAGGCCTCGATCTCCGATTGCAATGCATCCAGATCCAGTCCATCCGCCCCCGAGAGGTACTGATCGCGGATAGCGATCACGCGTTGCAGGCCTTCGGAGGCTGCCTTGAAAATGGTGGCATCGGGGTCTAACGTCGGCTCCTGTGCGACGAAGGCAATGCGTACCCCCTGTTGAACTTGCAAAGAGCCATCATCCGGCTTGGCAAGTCCTCCCAGGATTTTGAGAAGGGAAGACTTTCCCGCGCCATTGCGGCCAATCAGGCCAACCCGCTCAGCGGTCTCCAGGGAAAAGCCGGCGTGATCCAGCAGTGCAACATGCCCAAATGCGAGCTGGGCGTCCAGTAAGGTGATAAGTGCCATAGAGCTGGATTATCCGTGTCGCGCTCTGGCGGGATTTTTTGCGCCAGTCACATGATGGAGTGACAGCCGGTCGGGCGTAACTTTGATTGGCGGAAAATTCCGAGATCAGTTACGCAGCGATTTCTTCAGAACCTGTCGCGCCCCTGCAAGCGTGCAAGGACGCGCAGGTCTTCCCCGATCCTGTCTACCGTATGGAAGCTGAGGGCATGTGCCTCGGCAAGTGTCGCCAAGGGAGCTATCTGGGCCAATCCCATGCCCTCGCCCATCAGCTTGGGGGCGAGATAGACCAGTAGTTCATCGACCAGTCCTTCGCGCAGCAGCGAGCCATTGAGCTTGTAACCTGCTTCCACGTGCAGTTCATTGATCTCCCTGCGCCCGAGGTCTTGCACCATCGCAGGTAAGTCCACCTTGCCGGCACTATTCGGCATTGTGATCACGGTGGCGCCAAGGGCTTCGAGCGCTCTGCGTTTTTTCTCGTGTGCAAAGGCTGTGTAGATATAGACCGACCGGTCCGCTGCGAAAAGCAAGGCATCCAGAGGAACAGCTAGCTCGCTATCCACCAAAACGAGTGCGGGTTGCCGATCGGTGGGTACATCCCGCACATCCAGTCGTGGGTTATCTGCGAGTACGGTCCCGATGCCGGTCAACACCGCGCAAGCCCTTGCGCGCCATGCATGTCCGTCGGTACGAGCGGCGGGACCTGTGATCCATTGGCTTGCTCCATTGGGCAAGGCGGTCACACCGTCGAGCGAGGCGGCTGCTTTCATGCGGACCCAGGGCGTTTTTCGAATCATCCGACTGAAAAATCCCAGGTTCAGCTCCCTGGATGCTTCCGCTCCTTGCCCTACCTCTACAGCTACCCCCGCCGCACGCAGGCGCGCAAACCCATTGCCCGCCACTGCGGGGTTGGGGTCGGCAATCGATGCGACGACCTTGGCGATACCTACCTTAATGAGTGCATCGCAGCAAGGACCCGTACGTCCATGGTGTGAGCAAGGTTCTAGCGTGACGTAGGCGGTAGCACCTTGAGGGGAATAGCCCCTCTGCTCTGCGTCGCGCAGAGCCATCACCTCCGCATGTGGCCCCCCCGCGCGCTGGGTGGACCCCTGGCCAATGATGGTGCCGTCGTGGTCGACGAGCACGCAGCCCACGCGGGGGTTGGGCGATGTCCTGTAGAGAGCCTCATGGGCAAGATCCAATGCCGCCTTGGTGTAATCCGTCATGGTTGGTGTAGATGAAAAAGCGACTGGTACGGGTTGTAGTCACAGCAGCTTACGCGACGTTCGCGAGATGGCTGTTGACGCAATGCTTATGGAGACCGCCAGAAAGAGCGTGGCTTTCCTGTTCCTGGATGCCTTGGAGGCCGCGGTGACGGGCCTGCGGGACTGAATCTCCAATAGCATGAGCGGGGCTGAGACGGGCAACCCCCTGGGATTACCCTGCTGCCTGTTGTAAACCGTGCTATAGTCGAGGGCTTCGCTGCTGAGACCTGAGCGCAAAAGTGTTGGGGGTCGATGGGGTGGTTTGTGGTGGTGCTTAGGTGCTGCGGCAGATGATTCGGAAGGTTGGCGAAGAAAGTTTGGTTTTGTCTTCTTGGTGGTTTAAAACCGGTATAGAATACAAGGCTTCGCTCG
>NZ_JBWKYJ010000045.1:0-39564 GCF_059423685.1 Acidovorax sp. GW460-11-11-14-LB4
GCCCCCCGCCGACGACGAAGACACGCCCCGCAGCCCGCGCGGCATCCAGAGCGTGGAGGTGGGCGGCCAGCTGCTGAAGGTGCTGGCCCGCACCGGCCGGCGCATGGCGCTCAAGGACCTGGCCCGCGCAGCGGACATGACGGCCGCCAAGGCCCACCCCTACCTGGTGAGCTTTGGCAAGCTGGGCCTCATCGAGCAGGACGCCGTGAGCGGCCACTACGGCCTGGGACCGCTGGCCATGCAGCTGGGGCTGATCAGCCTGCAGCAGGTGGACCCAGTGCGCCTGGCCATTGCTGAGCTGCCCGCGTTGGCCCAGCGCATCGGCTACACCGTGTCGGCCTCGGTCTGGGGCGACAACGGCCCCACCATCATTCGGGTGGAAGAAGGCCCCACCGCCGTGTACGTGGCCATGCGCCACGGCACCACGGCCTCGGTGCGGCACACGGCCACGGGCAAGGTGTTTGCGGCCTTCGGCCCGCGCGAGCGCGCTGCCGCCGCTTTAGCGGCCGAAGGGTTTGCGGGCGCGCTGGATGAGCCCGCATTTGCGGCCGAACTGGAGGCCGTGCGCCAGCACCAGATCAGCGAAGTGACCGACCAGCTCCTGCCCGGCATCAGCGCACTGGCCACGCCGGTGTTTGATGGGTTCGGGCAACTGGTGCTGTGCATCGCCGTGATCGGCCCCAGCGCCACGCTGCAGACGGGGCCTGCGAGCCCGGCGGCGCAGCATCTGCGCGAGGCGGCGCGGAGCTTGTCGCAGCGCCTGGGCGCGCCGGTCGGCCCTGTGTAGGCGGTGGGGCGATCAGCCCGCTGCGCGCCCCAGCGCCTGGTCGATGTCCCACAGGATGTCATCCAGGTCTTCAATCCCCACCGACAACCGCACCATGTCCGCGCTCACGCCTGCGCGGGCCAGCTCTTCTTCGTTCAGTTGCCGGTGCGTGGTCGATGCAGGGTGGATCACCAGCGTCTTGGCGTCGCCGATGTTGGCGAGGTGGCTCAAAAACTCGCAGGCGTCGATGAACTTCTCACCCGCCGCCGCGCCACCCTTCACGCCAAACGTGAGGATGCCCGAGGCGCCCGGCGCGCCGTCCACAGCACGGAACTGTTTTTGCGCCAGGTCGAAATACGGCGAATCCGACAGACCCGGATAGTTGACCCACGCCACCTGCGGGTGGCCTTGCAGAAACTTCGCCACGGCCAGCGCATTGCGGCAGTGCTCGCGCATGCGCAGGTGCAGGGTTTCGGCGCCCTGCAACAGCTGCCACGCGTTCATGGGCGAGAGCACGCCGCCGAAGGTACGGTTGACCTCCATGCGTGCCTTCATGGTGTAGCCGAAGTCGCCAAAGGTCTCGTAGAACTTCACGCCGTGGTAGGCGCGGCTGGGCTCCACCATCTCGGGGAACTTGCCGTTGTCCCATGGGAACTTGCCGCCTTCCACCACCACACCGCCCATGGTGGTGCCGTGGCCGCCGATGTACTTGGTGGCGCTGTGCACCACGATGTCGGCGCCCAACTGCAGCGGGTTGCACAGGTAGGGGCTGGCCACGGTGTTGTCGATGACGAGCGGCACGCCGTGGGCATGCGCCACCTCGGCCACGGCGGCGATGTCGAGCACGTTGACCAGCGGGTTGCCGATGGTCTCGCCATACACGGCGCGGGTGTTGGGGCGCATGGCGCGCGCAAAGTTTTCGGGGTCGGCCGGGTCCACAAACGTGGTCTCGATGCCCAGACGGCTGAAGCCCACGCCCAGCTGCCCCACCGTGCCCCCATAGAGCGTGCTGGCCGCCACGATGTGGTCACCGGTTTTCAAAATGGCCAGCAGCGCCGCCATCTGCGCGGCCATCCCGCTGGCGCAGGCGAGCGCGGCGCGGCCGTTCTCCAGGCTAGCGATGCGCTCTTCAAAAACAGCCACGGTGGGGTTGCTGATGCGGCTGTAGACGTTGCCAAAGGTCTGCAGGTTGAACAGGCTGCTCGCGTGCTCGGCGTTGTCGAAGACAAAGCTGGTCGTCTGGTGGATGGGCGTGGCGCGGGCGCCGGTCACGGGGTCGGGCTGGGCGCCGGCGTGGATGGCGCGGGTGCCAAAGCCGAAGTGGCGGTCGGCGCCGTTGGATGTGGGCTCTGTCATGGCGGTGGCGCAGCCCGCAGTGCTGCGCAGGGGGTTGGGTGAAGGAATTTGAATGAAATAGGCCGCAAGCGCTAGTGCAATATGCGCTGGCAGCTATCAATTTGCTAGTAAGGCAGCTGCCGCAGGCGCTTGGCGCTGATCACGCGCGTGTTCACGCCCATCCAGCCCAGGCCGCCAAACAGCCGCGCGTGTTCGATCTTCACGCAGCGGTTCTGGATCACCTGCAGGCCCGCAGCCTCGGCGCGTTGCCCGGCCGCTTCGTTGAACACGCCCAGCTGCAGCCACAGGCACTTTGCGCCGATGGCGACGGCCTCGTCGGCCAGCGGCGGGATGTCCTCACTCTTGCGAAAGCAGTCCACCATGTCGATCTTCTTGCCCTGCGCGGCCAGCGCAGCGGCCGCCTCGGTCACGCTGGCGTAGGCCGTCTCGCCCAAAATCTGCCCGCCCTCGCGCGCCACCAGCGGGTTGACCGGCACGATGAGGTAGCCATGCGCCTGCATGTACTTGGCGGCAAAGTAGCTGGGGCGGTGCCACTGCGGCGAGAGGCCCACCACCGCGATGGTGCGGCAGGCGGTCAGCAGGTGGCGCAGGGTGCTGATGGTGTCGGGGGTGTGGAGCATGCGGGGCAGTGTACGCATGGGCCAGAATAGAGTGAAGCAATCCAGCCAACGCATGCCATGAATCCCATAGAACAACAATTTTTCACCGACCTCGAAAAAAAGCTCTGGACCGCCGCCGACAAACTGCGCTCCTCCCTGGACGCCTCGGTCTACAAACACGTGGTGCTGGGCCTGATTTTTTTGAAATACGTCTCCGACGCGTTTGAAGAACGGCAAAACGAACTGCGCACCCAATTCCAAAACCCCGAGCACGACTACTACATGGACCCTGCCGAATACGGTGGCGTGGGCACGGCAGAGTACGAAGAGAACATTGCCGCCGAGCTGGAGGTGCGCGACTACTACACCGAGAAAAATGTCTTTTGGGTGCCGCTGGAGGCGCGGTGGCAAACCCTGCGCGACTGCGCCCAGATACCGCCCGGCGACGCACTGCCGTGGAATGCGCAAGGCAAAGATACCCCCGAAAAAATGCGCACCGTGGGCTGGCTCATCGACAACGCCATGGAGGCAGTGGAGCGCGAGAACCCCAAGCTCAAAAACGTGCTCAACAAAGACTTTGCACGCACCCAGATCGACAGCCACAAGTTGGCCGACCTGATCGCCCACTTCTCAGACACCAACTTCAGCCAACCCGCCTTTGGCGGGCAGGTACTCAGCCTCAAAAGCAAAGACATCCTGGGCCATGTGTATGAATACTTCCTCGGCCAATTTGCCCTGGCCGAAGGTAAAAAGGGCGGGCAGTACTACACGCCCAAATCCATCGTGACCCTCATCGTCGAGATGTTGCAGCCCTTCAAAGGCCGCGTGTACGACCCGGCCATGGGCTCGGGCGGCTTCTTTGTGCAAAGCGAGGAGTTCATTGCCGAGCACGGCGGCGCCGTGGTGAAGGGCAAAACGGGCCAGATCAGCGTGTACGGCCAAGAGAGCAACCCCACCACCTGGAAGCTCGCCGCCATGAACATGGCCATACGCGGCCTGGATTTCAACTTTGGCGGCCAGCCCGGCGACACCCTGCAAAACGACCTGCACCCCGACCTGCGTGCCGACTACGTGATGGCTAACCCGCCCTTCAACATGAAGGAATGGTGGAGCGCCAAATTGGAGAACGACTGGCGCTGGCTGCCGGGGTGCACGCCACCTCAGGGCAATGCCAACTTTGCCTGGCTGCAGCACATGCTTGCCCACCTGGCCCCCACAGGCAGCATGGCGCTGCTGCTGGCCAATGGCTCCATGAGCAGCAACACCAACAACGAAGGCGAAATCCGCAAGCAGCTGGTAGAGCGTGACTATGTGGAATGCATGGTGGCCCTGCCGGGGCAGTTGTTCACCAACACGCAGATACCGGCTTGCATCTGGTTCCTGACCAAAGACAAGGCCAACGGCTTCAACCTGGACAAGAAAAAGCGCGACCGACGCGGGCAATTCTTGTTCATTGATGCCCGCCAGCTTGGCTACATGAAAGACCGTGTGCTGCGCGACTTCACGCTGGGCGACATAAAAAAAGTGGCCGACACCTTCCATGCCTGGCAGCACGGCGAAGGCTATGCAGACGTGCCGGGTTTTTGCTACTCCGCATCAATTGCCGACATCCGCAAGCACGAGCATGTGCTGACGCCGGGGCGTTATATCGAGCAGGAAGAAGTTGAGGAGGACGACGATGAGTTTGCCGACAAGATGGCGTTGCTGACAGCGCAGTTGGCGGAGCAGTTCGCGGAGAGCACGAAGCTGGAGGAGGAAATCAAGAAGAACTTGGCGGGGTTGGGCTATGCAATCTGATTGGCGTCAGGTAACCCTGGGAGAATTCGTTCGGCTCCAACGGGGACATGATCTGACTGCAAGTGAACAGCGGCCTGGCCAGTTTCCGGTAATGGGATCTGCCGGTCCAAACGGAACCCACGCGGAATTTAAAGCGTTTGGCCCAGGTGTTGTGATTGGACGAAGCGGTGCATCAATGGGCCGAGTCCATTACTGTGAAACGGACTACTGGCCGCACAACACCTGCCTGTATGTCACAGATTTTCTCGAGAACAACCCGCTATTCGCTTTTTACAAATTAGCGGAACTTGATCTTGCTAGGTACAACTCCGGCAGTGCTCAACCTTCATTGAACAGGAACTACATATACGGCATGTCGTTGTGGATTCCGAGCAGGCACATTCAAGACCAGATCGTCCGTGTAGTCCATTCGATTGACAAGAAGATCGACCTCAACCACCGCATCAACCAAACCCTCGAAGCCATGGCGCAAGCCATTTTCCAATCGTGGTTTGTCGATTTCGATCCGGTCAAAGCCAAGATCACCGCCAAGGCCGAAGGCCGCGACCCGCTGCGCGCCGCGATGAGCGCCATCAGCGGCAAGGCTGATGCCGAACTCGACGCCCTACCGCTGGAGCAATACCAAGAACTCGCCGCCACTGCTGCGTTGTTTCCCGATGAGATGGAAGTGTCGGAGTTGGGGGCGATTCCGAAGGGGTGGTCTGTTCAGCGAGTTGGTGGCGTGATCGAACTGGCTTATGGCAAAGCACTCAAGTCAACTGACAGACAGGAAGGCAATGTGCCGGTTTATGGTTCCGGCGGTATCACTGGTTATCACAACATGCCACTTGTTCCGAATGGCTCAATCATTGTTGGCCGTAAAGGCACGGTAGGCAGTCTGTACTGGGAAGACAAGCCATTTTTTCCAATCGATACGACCTACTACGTGAGGCCGTTGGCAGCGCCACTGACGTTTTGCTACTACGCAATGCAGACTATGGGGCTGGAGAAGATGAATACCGATGCGGCTGTGCCCGGCCTCAACCGAGAGAATGTCTATCGCCTCGAATTGGTTCTGCCTGATTCAGCTGCGTTGCAGCAGTTTGATATTCAAGTAGTTTCTCTGCGCACAGCCATGCGCTCAAATTTGGAATCAAACCAGTCACTGGCCCATCTTCGCGACACACTCCTCCCCAAACTCCTCTCTGGTGAGCTGTCCGTCGAAGCGCTCGCCGAAACTGCCGGAGCCGCATGATGGACATCCAAAAGCTCCGCGAAAACAAGCTCATCGTGGACAAGGTCGAAGAGGCCTTGCAGGCGGCTTACTCGTCGAATGAGGAATTCAACGCCGTGCTGGATGAGGCTGAACCGCTGTCATTCAAAAGCCTGCGAGACCCTGAGCACGAGTATCTGGTCAAGGTGAGCGATGCCTTGTATTGGGTAGAGCGCGATGCCTATTTGGATGAGCTGGACCACTGGCAGGGGCAACGCGAGGTCGATCAGCATGAAGCGGCGACGGCTTTCATCAAGGCGTCCGATCAGCAAGCCGTTTTTTTAGACTTGGTAGATGCCGTCCGGTCCGGGCGCATTGCACCGTTTGTGGGTGCCGGTCTCTCCAGGCCCTGCGGCTATCCCATGTGGGGCGAGGCATTGCGCAAGATTGCGCAGAAGCTCCAGGGTCTGGAAGTGCAAGACATTGAACCGCTGATGGCGCAGTACGACTATCTGCGAGCGGCCCAAGTGCTGCACGACGCCGCGGCCCAGCAGGTGCAGCATTTCATCAAGACAGAGTTTCGCCAGCGTGGTGCGATCACTGGCCCCATCACCCTTTTGCCGCAACTCGCCCCCGGCTGCATCGTCACCACCAACTTCGACACGGTCATCGAAGACCTGTTTCGCGAAAAGGAGCGGTCGCTGGACGGCTATATGTATGGCACACAAGCAGGCAATAACTTTGTGCAGCGGCTTCTGCGCGGTGAGCGTTGCATTCTGAAGTTGCATGGCGATGCCGGGCAGGCCAATACCCATGTATTTACGCTGGGGCAGTACCTAGCAGCTTATGGTGAAGGGGGTTTTGCGTTTCAGAACCAGTTGCCGAGGGCGCTGCGGCAAATCTTTATCAGTCATTCGCTACTGTTTTTGGGCTGTAGCCTGGAGCAAGACAAAACGCTTGATTTGTTCAAGTCGGTCGTCGACGAAGGCGCTTTTGAAATTCCCGATCACTTTGCCCTGCTCAATGAGTCCGCCACACCGCCAGAGCGTGCCCGCAAGGAAGCACGCTTGTTGCAGCTGAAAATTCGTCCGTTGTGGTACGCAACGCCTGCCGATGCCGACGGTAAGCCGGACCACGGCCTGCTGGAGCAGATTCTGAAACTTGCCATCGCAGTGGCACGCAGACAGGTGAAGTTCGAATGAGTATCGGGCCGGAACAGATTGATTTGTGGCGTGGCCTAGTCTCTGAAACGCAGCGTTTGGAGTTCAAAGAAGCGCGCAACCAGTACGACACCACCAAGCTGTGCCGCTATTGCGTTGCCATTGCCAACGAAGGCGGCGGGCATTTGGTGCTGGGCATTGCAGACAAGCCGCCGCGCCCGGTGGTGGGTAGCCAAGCATTCCCGGACACCCAAGACATTACCGAGAAGCTGTTTCACTGGGTGGGCTTTCGTGTGGATGTTGAGGCTGTTGCCCACCCTGAAGGGCGTGTGGTGGTGTTCACCATTCCTGCCCGGCCCAAAGGTACCGCTTATCACCACGAAGGTGCCTACCTGATGCGCTCAGGCGAAGAGCTGGTGCCTATGAGCGAAGACCAGCTGCGCAAGATATTTGCTGAAGGGCAGCCGAGTTGGCTGGAGAACCCAGCGCTCAAGGATGTGTCTGCGCAAGATGTAGTGCAACTGCTGGATACGCAGACTTACTTTGACCTGATGCGCTTGCCTTACCCCACCGATCAGGCTGGGGTGCTGGCCCGTTTGCTGGATGAGCGCTTGATTGAGCGCAGTGCGGCGGGATTCAACATCTTGCATATAGGCGCGGTACTGTTGGCCAAGAACATGCGGCAATTCCCAGACATCAGTCGCAAAGCCGTGCGTGTGATCGTGTACGCGGGCGAGTCCAAGATGCAGACAGTGTCAGATGTGACCGGTGAGCGGGGCTACGCCGTGGGCTTTGCCGGGCTGGTGCAGTATGTGATGGGCAAGCTCCCACAAAACGAGGTGATTGAAGGGGCCATCCGTAAGGAGGTGAAGCTGCTGCCTGAAGTGGTGGTGCGAGAGCTTCTGGCTAACGCGCTGATTCACCAAGAATTTGACATGGGCGGTGCTTCGCCTGTGGTGGAGGTGTTCAGCAACCGGGTGGAAATATCCAACCCTGGCGAGCCCATTGTGCCGGTGGAGCGTTTCATCGACGGCTACCAATCGCGCAATGAGCGGCTGGCCGACCTGATGCGCCGCTTTGGGATTTGTGAAGAGAAAAGCAGTGGCATTGACCGGGTGATTGAGACTGCTGAAATCATGCAACTGCCGGCGCCCGAATTTTTGACCAGCCATCGGCGCACGGTAGTGGTGATCCATGGCCCGCGTGCGTTCCGGGATATGAACGGCAGCGACAGGGTCCGTGCTTGCTATCAACACTGCGTTTTGCAGTACGTATTGCGCAAGCAGATGACCAATCAATCCCTCCGCGAACGGTTCGGGCTGTCTGAAAGCAGCGGCAATACGGTGTCGCAAATCATCACCGCCACCGTGGATCAGCGTTTGATCAAGAACGACCCGAACGCACCGGATTCAAAACGCTATGCACGGTACATCCCCGCGTGGGCCTGATCGTCATTTCAGTGCAAGCCTCTGATTGGTTCGTATGTGATGCTAACTCTTTGATTTTCATGGGTTTTCTTATTTCATCGCAAATCGCAGAAGCAGAAATTGCATGGTGGAAGACTGGAACATGGGCTTAGCCGATCTTCCGATGTGTCGATTTTTCTCGTGTTTTTCGACAGATTTTTGCGACGTGTCGAACGCATCGACACTCCACGGCGGTTGTGCGGCATGTGCCACCCGTTATCTCTGCGCAAATGTGAAATGGTCATTGCATGCTTGCTAAGTGGTTGATTGTTATGGGTTTTCTTATTTCATTGCAAACCAGCGCGGGTGCAGGGGCTGCCACAAAGGACATCACATGCTGAACGAGCAACAACTCGAAGAACTCTGCCTGGGCTGGTTTCAGGATGCTGGCTGGCGCTTTGCCCATGGCCCGGACATTGCGCCCGACAGCAGCGCCCCGGAGCGCACCGACTACCGGCAGGTGGTGCTGCGCGAGCGCTTGCTCACGGCGCTGGCGCGCATCAACCCGCATATTCCGCCCGCCGCGCTGGAGCAGGCCGCACATGCGCTGCAAACGGTGAGTGAGCCGCAGATGGTGGTGCGCAATCGCAGCGTGCACCGTTTGTTGCTGGGCGGTTTGCTGGTGGAGTTTGCGGTGGGGGACGAGAAGAAGACCGATCTGGTGCACTTCATCGACTTTGCGCAGCCTAGCAACAATGATTTCTTGGTGGTGAACCAGTTCACCATCACCGGCACCAAACAGCCACGCCGCCCGGATGTGATCGCGTTCATCAACGGCTTGCCTCTGGCGGTGGTGGAGCTGAAGAACCCCGCCAACGAACAGACGGACGTTTGGGACGCCTTCAACCAGCTGCAGACCTACAAGGACGAGATCAGCGACCTGTTCAACACCAATGCGGCCTTGGTGGTGAGCGATGGTTTTACGGCCCGCGTGGGCTCGCTCACAGCCAACGCAGAGCGGATGTTGCCCTGGCGCACCATTGCCAACGAAGACGACCGGCCCCGCTTGCAGATGGAGCTGGAGACGGTGGTGCGGGGCTTTTTCAAGCCCGAGCTGTTTTTGGACTATGTGCGGCACTTTGTGCTGTTTGAGCAGGATGGCGACCACATCGTGAAGAAGGTGGCGGGCTACCACCAGTTCCATGCGGTGCGCGAAGCCGTGCGCGCCACGGTAATTGCGGCGCAAGACGTGGGCAAAAGCGTGCTGGAGGTGCATGAAGAGCGCGCCACCTATGGCAAAGAGGTGCAGCCGGGTTCGCGCAAGGCGGGTGTGGTGTGGCACACGCAGGGCTCGGGCAAGAGCATCACCATGGCCTGCTACGCGGGCAAGTTGCTGCAGCAGCCAGAAATGAAGAACCCCACGCTGGTGGTGGTGACCGACCGTAATGATCTGGATGGCCAGCTGTTTGCCACCTTCAGTGCAGCCAGCGACTTGCTCAAGACGACGCCTGTGCAGGCAGGCGACCGTGACGAGCTGCGGCAGATGCTGGCCTCGCGCGAGGCGGGCGGCATCATCTTCACCACGGTGCAAAAGTTTGCGCTGTTGGATGGGGAAGAGGCCCACCCATTGCTCTCCACGCGCACCAACATCGTGGTGATCTCAGACGAGGCCCACCGAAGCCAGTACGGCACCAAGGGGCGACTGGACACCAAGACGGGGCGGTATGTGTTTGGCTACGCCAAGCACCTGCGCGATGCGTTGCAGAACGCCACGTTCATCGGCTTTACCGGCACCCCTATTGCGCTGGAGGATAAAGACACCCGCGCGGTGTTTGGCGACTACGTCAGCATCTACGACATTCAGGATGCGGTGGACGACGGCGCAACCGTGCCCATCTTTTACGAAAGCCGCCTGGCCAAGCTGGATGTGAACCAGGCCGACATTGATGCGCTGAATGCGCAGGTGGATGAAGTCGTCGAGGACGAAGAGGACATTGCCAGCCGCGAGAAGACCAAGAGCGAATGGGCGGCGCTAGAGAAGCTGGTGGGCTCCGAGCCCCGGCTGCAGCAGGTGGCGCGCGATCTGATTCAGCACTTTGAGGCTCGCATCTCGGTGGTGGATGGCAAGGCCATGATCGTTTGCATGAGCCGAGACATTTGCGCCCAGCTCTACAACGCCATCGTCAGCCTGCGCCCCGAGTGGCACAGCGCCGACCCGGAGAAAGGTGCCATCAAGATCGTGATGACAGGCTCTGCCGCAGACAAGGCGCTGCTGCAGCCGCACCTGTACAGCAAGCAGGTGAAGAAGCGGCTGGAGGCGCGCTTCAAGGATGTGCGCGACCCTTTGAGGCTGGTGATCGTGCGTGACATGTGGCTCACGGGGTTTGATGCGCCGTGCTGCCACACTATGTATATCGACAAACCCATGAAGGGTCACAACCTGATGCAGGCCATTGCGCGCGTCAACCGCGTGTTCAAAAACAAGCCGGGCGGTTTGGTGGTGGACTACATCGGCATCGCTAATGAACTCAAGGCGGCATTGAAGGCCTATACCGACGCCAAAGGCAAGGGCGACCCTACCCACAGTGCGGCGGAGGCGCTGTCGGTGCTGATGGAGAAGATGGACATCGTGCGCGGCATGATGCAAGGCTTTGACTACAGCGCGTTTGAGGCGCAGGCGCTGCCATTGCTCGTGCCCGCAGCCAACCACATTCTTGGATTGAAGGACGGCAAGACGCGCTTTCTCGACACCATGGTGGCGGTGGCCAAGGCGTTCTCGCTGTGCGGCACTCTGGATGAGGCGGCTGCGCTGCGTAAGGAGATTGCCTTCTTCTCCGCAATCAAGGCAGCGATTGCCAAGTTCACCACGGTGGACAAGAAGCGCAGCGACGCCGAAAAGAACAGCGCGCTCAAACAGATTTTGGACAACGCCATCATTTCAGACGGCGTAGCCGATGTATTTGCGCTGGCGGGGCTGGACAAGCCCAACATTGGGCTGCTGTCGGACGAGTTTCTGGAAGACGTGCGGCAGATGGACAGCCGCAACTTGGCGGTTGAGCTGCTGGAGAAACTGCTGCGCGATGAGATCAAAGCGCGGTCGCGCAACAACGTGGTGCAGGAAAAGAAGTATGGCGACCGGCTGCTGGAGACTCTGCGCAAGTACCACAACCGTGCGGTAGAGACGGCCCAGGTCATCGAAGAACTGATCCAGATGGCCAAGGAGTTTCAAGCTGCGCTCAAGCGCGAAGACGCGCTGGGGCTTGGGCGCGACGAAATCGCGTTCTACGACGCACTCGCCAACAATGAAAGTGCCGTGAGAGAGCTGGGCGATGAAGTGCTCAAAAAGATCGCTATCGAGATCACTGAGAAGCTGAGGGCCAGCACTTCGGTGGATTGGCAGGTGCGCGAAAGCGTGCGTGCCAAGCTGCGCATCCTGGTTCGGCGGTGTCTGCAGAAGTGGAAGTACCCGCCTGACAAGCAGCCGGAGGCCGTGGAGCTGGTGCTAAAGCAGGCGGAGTCGTTGTCTAGTGCGTGGACTGTTTAGCGGAGTAGCGTTTGCGATGAGCCGTCCTGGCAAAGTGCTGGATCAGGCGGGCGACTTGTACTTGATGCTGCACCCGTACGGCGCTGTCGTCGCTGCCGAGATCGGCTTGCCCGCCAGCGCCTCCGCCAGCCCCACCTTCACGTAGTTGGTGGCCTTCTCGATGTCGGCCGGGCGGGCCGAGGGGATGCTGTCGATGCCGCCCGCGTAGATCAGCTGACCCTGCGGGTTGACGATGTACAGGTGCGGCGTGGTGCGTGCGCCGTAGCTCCTGCCCACGGTGCCTTCCTCGTCCATGAGCACGGCGGTGGGGGCGGCCTTGCGCTCCTGCTTCCAGGCCATCAGCTTGGCGGGCTCCAGGTAGTCGCTGCTGGCTCTTTCGGTGGAGTTGATGGACAGCCACACCACGCCTTGGCTGGTGGCGTCCTTCTGTGTGGCGGGCATGTTGCCGCTGTCGTAGTGTTTGCGCACAAAGGGGCAGCCGGGGTTGGTCCACTCTAGCACCACGTGTTTGCCCTTGAAGTCCGACAGGCGCACGGTTTTTCCGTTGGTGTCCTTAAGCGTGAAGTCGGGCGCGGGCTGGCCCACGGTGGCGGCGGCCTGTGCGCCCAGGGCAACCAGGGCGGCGGTGGCAATCAACGTACGGCGAAGCAGCTTCATGGCGGGGTCTCCTGAAGGGGTTGGCGGGTGGTCGAAAGCGGAAAGGTGGGCTGGCAGCGATCTACAGCTGGGCGATGGTGGCGCGCACCTCGTCCACGCTGAGCACCTCGGTCAGCACCACCGGCGGCTTGCCGGGACGGTAGAACACGTACACGGGCACTCCGTTGCGGCCCAGCGACGCCAGGGCGGCAGTGATGGCGGGGTCGCGGCGCGTCCAGTCGGCGCGCAGCAGGGCGACGTTTTTGGTCTGCAGGTCGGCGAGCACGTTGGCGTCGGCCAGGGTGGTCTTCTTGTTGTACTGGCAGGTCACGCACCAGGCGGCGGTGAAGTCCACAAACACCGGGCGGCCACCGGCCACGATCTGCTCGGCCGCGCCGGGCGCCCAGGGTTGCCAGCCGGTGGCCGACGAAGCCTGGGTGGCGCTTTGCGTGGTGGACACGTTGGTGATGTGCGGCGCAAAAGACCAGAACAGCAAGGCCATCGCCGCGATGGACACGCTGGCCATCCACACCCGCGCACGGCCCGCCAGCGACAGCGCCCACACCACCAGCGACAGCCCCACCAGCAGGATCAGCAGCGCACCCGCGCCGTCGATGCCGCTTTGCTGGCCCAGCACCCACACCAGCCAGACCACGGTGGCCAGCATGGGGAAGGCCATGAGCTTGCGGAAGGTGTCCATCCACGCGCCGGGGCGCGGCAGGGCGCGCGCCACGGCGGGCACAAAGCTGGCCGCCAGGTATGGCAGCGCCAGCCCCAGGCCCAGTGCTGCAAACACGGCCAGCGCCTGGGGCGCAGGCAGCGTGGCGGTGAGGCCCAGGGATGCGCCCATGAACGGCGCCGTGCACGGCGAGGCCACGGCCACAGCCAACACGCCGGTGAGAAAACTGTCGGCCACCGGGTGGCGTGCCTGCAGGCTGGCCACCGAGGACGGCAGGAAATGCCCGAACTCGAACATGCCCGCCAGGTTCAGCGCGATCAGCGTGAACAGCGCCGCCAGCGATGCCACCACGGCGGGCGACTGCAGCTGAAAGCCCCATCCCACCGCCTCGCCCGCTGCGCGCAGGCCCAGCATGAGCGCGCCCAGGGCGATGAACGACAGCACCACGCCCGCTGTGTAGGCGATGCCGCTGATGCGGTGGGCGCGCCGGTCTTGCGCGTGCTGTGTGAATCCCACCACCTTGATCGCCAGCACCGGAAACACGCAGGGCATGAGGTTGAGGATGAGGCCCCCGAGCAAGGCGCCCAGCAGCGCGGCCGTGAGGGTGAGGGACGAGGCGCCGGAGGCTGCGGCAGGCGTTGCTGCGCCGCCAGCCTGCGCTGCATTGGCTTTGAGCGCGGCCTCCAGCGCGGGCGACACGCTGGCCACCGATGCGCCCTGCGGCCAGGTGCCCAGCACCTTCAGTTCGGCGCGGTAGCCGGTGCGGGTGTCGGGGCCGGTGCCGTGGCCCGGGGCCGCCTGCTCGGCCAGCACCACGGGCATCAGGCTGGGGCTGGCGCTGCGCTGGGCCGACAGGGGGATCTGTGCGGTCCACACGCTGCCGTTCCAGCTCTGCTTCCAGCTCGCCGCGTTGTCGATGACCTCGGCGGTTTCGGGGAACAGGTCCAGTGTCTTGCCACGCAGCGCCACGGGCAGGCCCTGCACGCTGACGTGCAGCAGGTTGCCGTCCGCAATCTGCGCCTGGCTGTCGGGCACGATGCCGCTGGTGCCTGCCACCACGGCGCGGGGATGGGCCTTGGCGGCCGCCTCAAAGGCAGCACTGCTCAGTGCCGTGGTGCTCTGGATAGGCAGCTGCAGCGTGAATTCACCTTCTTCGGGAATGCACTCCTTGCGGCACACCAGCCACGAGGCGCGCAGCTTGATGGTGGCATCCTTGGCCAGCGGGCCGGGGGCATAGGTGCTGGCCACGGTGACGGGCACGGGCAGCAGCACCGTGCCTTCATAGCCATAGTTGGTCAGCGTGCCGATGGGGATCTTCTTGGGCAGGGGCCAGGCAATCTCGCCCGCGTCCAGGCCGGCGGGCAGCGTCCAGGCCAGGTCGGTGGGCAGGCCGGAGTCGCCAGGGTTCTTCCAGTAGGTGTGCCACTCGGGCTGGTGGGTGATCGAGAGGCCCAGCCACAGCGGCTGGCCGGGCGCCACGCCCTGGGGCGCATGGGCCAGCAGCTCGGCACGCACATAGGGCGTGGTGACCACGCTGGTGCCCTGTCCGCTGGTTTTGGTGCCCAATTGGGCGCTAGCGCTAGTCCATAAAGCGCTGGCAGCTATAAAAAATAGAGTGGCTGCGAGGCGGTGGAACAGGCGTGAAGGCATGGTGCAGTGTGGGAGCGGGCGGGGCGGGATTGGTTCCGGCGCAGCCGCCGTTTCGATTCTCGATCCACCATTGTGCTTGGAGCCGTCCATGTCCGTGGAAACGGGCGCGGCCAGTACCAGGGCCCCCGCGCAAGGGCCGCCCCGCCGCGAAAGCGGCGTATCCAGCCTTTTGCGCTGGGGGCGTCCCCCTCCCGCCTAGCGAGAGAGGGGAAGGCGCCGCAGGCGACTCAGGGGATGTTGCTCACTGTGTCGCCAAGCTCAATTCCGCACGCGGTGTCCACTTTTCTGCCTGTTTGCCCACTTTGGGTGCCGCGACAAACAGCCGCTCCACCGGCAGCTTTTGCGACACCAAGTACGCGCGGATTGCCTGGCCGCGCTGCGTGGCCAGGTCGGCGGCCATGGCCTCGGTGGCGGGCTGGTTGGCCAGCAGCAGGGCTTCCATCTCGGGCACGGTGAGGTCCTTGGCCAGGCCGACCAGGTTGCGCGGCTTGGGCATGTCGGCGCGGCGGTACACCTCCTTGAGCAGGGCGGGGTATTCGGCGGCCGACACGGGGGCGGTATCGCCGGGGCTGGCGCGGCGCTTTTCGGCCAGCACCAGTTGTCGCAGGTGCTCGCGCTGCAGGCCTTCGCGCTCGTCCTGCAGGCTGGCCATGCCGGTCACGGTGATCTTGAGCGCGGGGCGGTCGGTCAGGGCCTTGACCACCTTGCCCAGGTTTTGCTCGGCCTCGGGCGTGAGCGTGGCGCTGCCGGGGGCAAAGGGCACGTTGCTCATCTCGTCGCCACCGCCAAACGCGCTGGCCAGCAGGCTGAAGGGCGAGGTCAGCGCCTTGCCGATGAGGTTGACGATGATCTTGAAGATCACGGGGCCGATGCGGAACTGCGGGTCGTTGAGCGAGCCGCTGATGGGCAGGTCCAGGTCGATCACGCCCTGGCGGTCGGCCAGCAGGGCCACGGCCAGCTTCACGGGCAGGCTGTTGGGCGCGCCCTCCACGGGCTCGCCAAAGGTCAGCTGGTTGAGCACCAGCCGGTTGCTGGCGGTGAGCTGGCCGTTCGGCAGCACCTTGTAGTTCACGTCCACGCTGAGCTTGCCGCGCTCGATGCCATGGCCTGCGTATTTGACGGAATAGGGCGTGAGCGGGGGCAGCTCCAGGTCGCGCACCTTGCCCACGATGTCGAGGGCCAGCGGTTTGGCCAGCGGATTGAGCTTGCCGGTGACTTCGAGCGATGCCGAGCCCTCGGCGCGGCCGCGCAGCTCCAGGTCGGCCAGCACGGGCTCGCCGCCCGAGGCTTCGGACGAGAACGCGCTGAGCTTGCCAGTCAGCTCTGACAGGTCGGCGGAGTAGTTGGGCTTGATGAAAAAGTCCGAGAACAGCACCTTGCCGTTGACCAGGCTCACGGGGCCAAAGACCACCACAGGGGCCAGTGGGTCGGCCTGGGCCACCGCCGCAGGGGCAGGAGCGGTGGGAGTTGCCGATGCGGCTGAGGCGGGGGCTGATGCCGTGGGGGCGGCCGTGCTGGCCGCAGCGCTGGCCGCATTGGCCGCCCGTGCCTCGGCCGGGGTCTTGGCAATGTCGCTCAGGTTGATGCGGCCGGCCTCGTTGATGGTGACCCGGGCAAAAAAGTCCACCAGGCTGGTCTCCTTGACCTCCACGCGCGGCGCGGTGCCGGGGGCGGTGGCCACGGCCAGGCCGCGCAGGTTCAGGCTTTTCCAGGCCAGCAGTTCCTCACCCACCTGAGCCTCGGTCTTGGGGGTGAAGGCGGCGGTGCTGTTGGCCTGCAGGTCTTCCACCACGGCATCACCGCTCAGACGCAGGCTGACTCCTTTGTCGGTCTGCGCCAGGGCCACCTGGCCGCGGTAGCCCACGTCGGCGCGCAGCAGTTCTACCGACAGCTGGCTGGCCAGGTAGCCGTCCAATGCGTGCAGCGGCAGGCGGGTGGCGTCGAGCTTGCCCTGGGTGGTCAGCGGCTGCAGGGCCAGCGTGCCCTGGTAGTCGAGCTTGCCCGGCGCGGCCTTGCTGCCCTTGCCCGGTGCGGCGGCGCGGGCGGTGAGCGTGAAAGCTTCGGGCTTGCTGCCGTCGCTGGCCAGGTTGCGGGCGGTGATGCCCAGGGCCGTCACGTCCAGCGCCACGGGGCGCGGCTGGGCGTTGTCGGCCAGCGAGACGGTGCCGCCCTGCACCGAGAAGTCGGCCACGCGCAGCTTCCAGGGGGTGCTGGTGCTGGCAGGGGCTGCGTCAGCCGTTGCCGCCGGGGCCGTGGTGCTGCCGGGCGCTGCCTTCAGCCAGCGCTCGAACATCCAGCGCCCGTCGGCGCCCCGTTCCACCGCCAGTTGCGGCTGGCTGATGGCCAGGCGCTCCAGCGTGGCAGTGCGCGCATCCAGGGGCACCTCGGCGCCCGCAATGTCGAGCTTGCCCAGGCTGGCCAAGGTGGTCTTGCCCTGCTTGACGGCCAGTTGCTCCAGCGCCAGGGGGCCTGCCTTGAGGGTGACGCCGGTGGCGCCCGCCTGCGCGGCCTGTGGCGCGGGCGCTTGCCACGCCACAGCCACATCGCCACTGAGCTGGCCGGTCACCGTGGGCTCCAGCGTCTGGGCCAGGTAGGGCGCGGCCAATTGCAGGGCCAGGGCGTTCAGGGTGGCGTTGACCTGGGCCTTCTGGTCCGTGGCTTCGCCGTTGAAGCTGAGCGTGCTGCCCTGCAGGTTGAGCCCGCCTTTGAAGCTGAAGGGCTTGGCGTTGTCCTTGGCAAAGGGCAGGGCGACGTCGGCCGCATCCAGCGTGATGTCGGTGGCCTGCAGGGCGGCAGCGGGGCGCGTGGTGGCGTCGGCCCAGCGCAGAGTGCCCCCGCGCACGGCGGCGGTGGCGACTTCCACCGCCCAGGCGGGGGCGGCTGTCTTGGCCTTGGCTTTGCCTGTGGAGGCGGGGGACGCTGGGGCGGATGCTGCGCTGGCCGGTGGCGAAGCGGCAGTGTCAACTGAGGCGGATGCCGCAGGTGTGGCGGGCTTGCCCTTGGCGGGCGTGGAAGGCTGCGCTGGCGGGGTGGGCGTTGCCAGTTGCGCCAGGTTGATCTGACCGCTGGCGTCGCGGGTGGCAGTCACCACCGGCGCCGTCAGCTCCACATGCTGCAGGCGCACCACCTGGTCCAGCGGGCGCACATCGGCCATGTCGATCTTCAGGCGCTCGTAGCTCAGCAGGTCGGCGCCCTGGCGGTCGGCCGTGCGCACACCGCTGGCCTGCACGGTGCCGGTCAGCTTCACGGCCATGCGCGGGTGCTGTTCAAAGGCCACCTTCACATCCGCATCCAGCGTGGCTCCCAACACCTTGACGGGCAGGTTGGCCGGCAGGTAGCCCAGGTAGGGTGCGAGGTTCAGGCCATCCAGCCGGATCTGCGCGTCGGCTTTGCCGGTCTGTGCAAACGGCGTGCCCTGGGCCGATGAGTCAAACCGGCTGCCGTCCAGTGTGAACGCCAGGTGGGGCTCCACCTTCACCTCGCGCTGCGAGGGCAGGGTGCTGATGAACGGCACTTTCAGCGCCAGCGCACGCACCTCGTGGGTCTCGCTGACGGTGTTGTCGATGAAGTCGATGCTGCCGCCGGTGAGCGCCAGGTTGTACAGCGCCAGGCGCGCGGGGCCGGTGTCTGGCTCGGGCTCGCTCTTGGGCGCGGTGACCTTGGCAATGATGTCGTCCACGTCGTAGCGGCCATCGCCCAGGTGGGTGATGCGCAGCACGGGGTTTTCGATGGTGAAGGCGTCCACCACGGGCGCCAGGCGCAGCAGGGATTGCAGCTCGCCATCGGCATAGATGCGGCCAATGGTCAGCTGTGGGGGCGCTCCATTGGCGCCTGCCACGGTCACGTCACGCAGCGCGAATTCCAGGCTCCAGGGCTCAAAGTCGATGCCGCCCACCGTCACGGTGCGCCCCAGTTGCTCGGACGCGATGCGCTCCAGCGGGCCCTTGACCAGTGGCGGAATGGCGAGCCAGGTGATCAGCCACAGGGCGATCAAACCCGCCAGCGCGCGGACGGCGGGGCGGAACCAGCGGTGCTGGCGCAAAGAGGCAAAAGAGACGGAGCGCAGGGAGATCGGCATGGCGGCAGGCTAGGGTGGGCGCTGCGGCCCCGGGGGCTGGCGAAAAACCAGAGGGGTCGCGCGCGAGCCGCTATTGTCCCTGCAGTGCGTCAGCCGAGGTAAGCCATTGCAACAGGTGGGGGTGGGTGGTTCAAGATTGTTGACAGTGGGGTGCTGCGCTCTGCGCTGCGCTCACTGGGCAAAGCCCAGCACCACCCGGCGGGTGGTGGCTCAGGACCGTGTCTTTCGGTGCGCACTCACTTGCGCTGCGCACAAGTGAGTGCACCCCAAAGAAAAGCGATCTTCGCTGCGCTCACTGGGCGAAGCCCAGCACCACCCGGCGGGTGGTGGCGCTTTTCTTTTCAATCTTGGTCACCACGATGGCGCCGATCTCTGACGTGTTGGCCACATGCGTGCCGCCACAGGGCTGCAGGTCGATCGGTGGCGCGTCGGCTTCGCCGCCGATGCGGATGGTGCGGATGCGCCCGGTGCCGCGTGGGGGCTGCACGCTCATGCTTTTGACCAGCGCGGGGTTCGCGTCCAGTTCTTCATCGCTGATCGAGGCCACGGTGAGTGGGTGCGCGGCAGCCACCAGGGTGGCGATGGCGGCGGTCAGCTGCTCCTTGTCCAGCGGGTCGGTCATCGCAAAGTCCAGCCGCGCGTAGTCGGGCGTGATGGAGCAGCCGTTGACCAGCTGCGGCACCACATGGCACAGCAGGTGGCTGGTGGTGTGCAGCCGCATCATGCGGTGGCGGCGCTCCCAGTCGATGCGGGCCGTGACGGTAGTGCCGGGCGTGAGCTTCGCCACGCGGTCTTCTTGCCCGGGGGCGGGGATGTGAACGATGTCGCTGGTGGGGTTGCCGTCGGCGTCCTTGCCCTTGCGGGTGTCGGCAATGGTGATCTGTGTACCGTCTGCCAGCACCACCACGCCGCTGTCACCGGCCTGGCCGCCGCCCAGGGGGTAGAACACGGTCTGGTCCAGCACGATGCCGGCATCGGTGACAGCGGTGATGTGGGCGCTGCATTCGCGCAGGTAGGCGTCTTGGCGGAAGAGGTCTTGGGTCATGGTGGCATGTTAGCGGTGCCAGGGGCCGTTTCCCAGAGGCCGGCAGCGCCGCTACCATGCACGCATGACTTCTGCCGCCTTGACTCCCTTGCCCTCCCGCTTCTGGGCCGACTTGTCCACCCGTGATTTCGCGGCGCTAATGGCCAGCGGGCAGGCTGAACAGGTGGTGGCCGTGCTGCCCGTGGCGGCTGTCGAGCAGCATGGGCCGCACCTGCCCCTGTCGGTCGATGCGACGCTGCTGCAGGGTGTGATCGATGCCGCGCTGCCGCAGCTGCCCGCTGAGTTGCCCGTGCTGTTCCTGCCGCCGCAGAACGTGGGCCTGAGCCCGGAGCACATCCGCTTTCCCGGCACGCTCACGCTGTCGCCCGCCACGGTGATTGCGCTGTGGACCGAGATCGGCGAGTGCGTGGCCCGCGCGGGCATCAAGAAGCTGCTGCTGTTCAACGGCCACGGCGGACAGGTGAGCGTGATGGACATCGTGGCGCGCGAGCTGCGCACGCGCTGCGACCTCATCGTCTACTGCGCCAGCTGGTTCAGCCTGCCGCTGCCCGATGCGGTGGCGGGCCAGTTCAGCGCCCAGGAGCACCGCTTTGGCATCCACGCGGGCGACATCGAGACATCGATGATGCTGCACCTCGCGCCCGCCACCGTGCAGATGGCGCACGCGCAAAACTTCCGCTCCACCTCGCAGGACCGGTCGGAGCGCTACGCCATCCTGGGCAACGGCAAAAGCGCCAAGCTGGGCTGGCAGATGCAGGACTACCACCCGGCGGGTGCCGTGGGCAACGCGGCCGCAGCCACGGCCGACAAGGGACAAGCGGTGGTGGACGCTGCAGCGCAGCAACTGGTGGCGCTGCTGCAGGAGCTGCAGGCGCTGCCGCTGTCTACCCTGGCGGATGGCCCCCACTTGAGCTGAATCGGTTTGCTATATTTTTCATAGCTTCCGGAGCATGATCCACTAGCGCAAGCGACCTGAAAGGCTCAGAAAACCGAAATATCGGTGCTCAGGCGTGCGTCACCCACTGCGCGTGCTCCAGCTCGTTCAGGTGCGGCAGCGTGTTAAAGGTCTGCAACATCAACCGCTTGGGTGAGATGGAGAACTCCGTCACCGCGCTGTTGCGGATGCGCATGTTCAGCGCAATGGTCACCTCGGGCGCCGTGCCCAGCACCTCGCCCACGGCGGTCGAGATGGGGCCGCCGCTGCTCACCAGCAGCACGTTCTGGCCCGCATGGTGGTGGCGCACATGGTCCAGCGCGCTGCGCACACCGGCCGAAAACTCGTTCCAGCTGGGCATGCCCTGGGGGCTGATGACGCCTGCCATCCACTGCGCCAGCGCGTCGCACAGGATGCGAAAGTGCGCGCGGTAGCGCTCTGGCGTGTCGGCCGGGCCCAGGGGCTGGGGGTGGATGGCGGCGATCAGCGCATGGCTGTCGTATTCATTGAGGCCTGGCAACTGCAGCACCTCGGGGGTGGTCTGCAGGCCCTCGGCAATGCCTTCCAGCGTTTGCGTGTGGCGGCGCAGCGTGCCAGTGATGACGGCATCAAACCCCAAGCCGCGTGCGCGCCAGTGTTCGCCCAGGCGCACTGCCTGCTGGCGGCCCAGAGCGCTGAGCTGGTCGTAGTCTTCCGCGCCAAACGAGGCCTGGCCGTGGCGCACGAGGTAGAGGGTTCCCATGCGGCGGATTGTGATCAGAACCCGTCGCAGGCGTTTGTCGCAAAAGCGACCGATGCTATTAAATGTGTAGCTTTTTCGGTTGAAGCTGCAAGGGCTTCAGCCCGCCAGAACGTTGCCGAACATGGGCGCATCCACGTTGCCGCCCGTCAACGCCAGGCCCACGTGCAAACCCTGTAGCCGGTCGCGTTCCTGCAGCGCCGCCGCCAGCGCAGCCGCACCTGCGCCTTCGGCCACGTTGTGGGTGTCGGTGAACAGGGCGCGCATGGCGGCGGCCACCTCGGCGTCGCTCACCTGCACGATGTGGTCGATGTGTGGCGCCATCACGGCCAGGGCCTCGGCATCGGCCACGCGGCAGGCCATGCCGTCGGCGAGTTGGGTGGTCACCGGTGCCTCCACCACGCGGCCTGCGGCCAGCGAATCGGCATAGGTGGTGGCGTGGCTGCTGACCACGCCGACCACGCGCACCGGGTGCTGCAGCGCCAGCTTGGCGGCGATGGCCGAGCACGCGCCCGAGCCCTGGCCGATGGGCACGTACACCACATCGAGCTGCGGCACGGCGCGCAAAAATTCCCACCAGTAGGTGCTCACGCCCCGCAGCAGGTCGGGGTGGAAGCTGGGCACCATGTGGGCCCCGCGCTGGGCCGCGAGCTGGATGGCGTGTTCGCGCGCTTCCTGAAAGTCGTCGCCATGTTCGATGAGCGTGACGCCCAGCGCGCGCATGGCGGCGTTCTTCTCCACCGAGTTGCCACGCGGCACGACGATGGTGCAGGCCACGCCGTGGCGGCGCGCGGCCCAGCCCATGCTCTGGCCGTGGTTGCCGCGGGTGGCGCTGATGACCTCAGAGGGCAGCGTGCCGCGCTGGGCGAGCTGGTCAAAGTAGGTCAGGCCGCCCCGGATCTTGAATGCGCCCACGGGCGTGTGGTTCTCGTGCTTGAGCCAGCAGTCGGTGCCCAGGCGCTGGCTGAGCAGGCCCCAGCGGTACTGGGGCGTTGCGGCGAAGTCGCGGTACACCACCTGAGCAGCGGCTTCGATGTCGGCCAGGGTGGGCAAGAGGGATGCGATGTCGAGGCGGGCGTTCATGCGGCGGCTTTCTTTTCAGTCAACAGTTTGAGGGCCAGCAGACCGAGCACGGTGCCCATGAAATAGCGCTGGGCGCGCATCCATGCAGCATTGCGGTTGAGGAACAGCGCCACGCGGGCGGCGCCCAGCACCAGCAGCGCGTTGATGGCAGCGCTGGTGCTGATCTGCACCGCGCCCAGCGTGAGGCTTTGTTGCAGCAATTGGCCGCGCTCGGGGTGCAGAAACTGGGGGAAGAACGACAGGTAGAACATGGCCACCTTGGGGTTCAACAGGTTGGTCATGAACCCCATGAGGAACAGTGTGCGCGGGCTGTCGTGCGGCAGGTTGCGCGCTTCAAACGGCGCGGCGCCACCGGGTTTGACGGCCTGCCAGGCCATCCACAGCAGGTAGGCGGCGCCGGCGTAGCGGATGGCGTCAAACGCCAGCGGCACGGCCGCCAGCAGCGCGGTGAGGCCCAGCGCCGCCGCCAGCAGGTGCACGACAAAACCCAGCACCACGCCGGTCAGCGAGATGAGCCCGGCGCGCGGCCCCTGGGTGAGGCTGCGCGAGACGCAGTACACCATGTTGGGGCCCGGCGTGAGCACCAGCACGAGCGCGGCGAGCGCGAAGAGCAGCAATTCCTGCAACGAAAACAGCATGGCGGTTTACTCCTGAGAGGTGACTGAAGTGAGGGTGACGGGGCCCCGTGGCGTGCGGAGCTGGGCAGAGAGGCGCGGCGCGGTGCCCGGCGTGACGAGGACGGAGGCGGCGACACCCACGGCGGTGCACGCGGCCTGCAATGTGGCGGCTTGCGGGTGCTGCAGTGCAAGCTGCTCCAGCTGCACGCCGCTGGCGGGCAGGCTGTCGCAGGGGTGTACCGCGCCCCACTGGATGAGCGTGGGCAGGCAGCCGTCCATCAGGCGCAATCCGTCATCGCGCACGGTGATCTGCCATTGCAGCAGGCCATGGGGCGTGGGGCGGCTGGCGGTGATGACGGCGCCGCGATCCATGTCCAGCGCCGACAACGCGGTGCACGCGGCCTCCACGTCGGGCACGCTCGCCACCCAGTGGATGAGCTGGGGGCCGTGTTGCGCCACCTGGCCCTGCAAATTGGCGTCATCCATGTCAAACCAGCGCCTTGCGCTAGTGGATATTGCCTTGGATGCTCCTGGGTTGATAGCAATGATCTCCAGGTAAGCGCGCGGATGCGCCGGGCTGGAGACGTTGAAGATGCGGTTGTGCGTGCCCATCAGCGGGTGTTCGCCGCCCGCCGTGGGAGTGATGCCCAGCGTGCGTTCGCACCAGGCCACACCGCTGGCCAGGTCGGCCGCCAGCACGACCAGGTGGTCCACGCAGGCAGGTTGCTGGGTGGTGGTGGCGGTCACAGCAGCACCTCACCGGCCACGCAGGTGACCGAGCTGCCGCCGACCCAGATGGTGTCGCCGTCCTGTTGCACGTACACCCGCCCGGCGCGCCCCAGGCAGGTGCCTTGGGCGGCCACATATTGGGCGGGGGCCAGCCCGGCGCCGATGAGCCATTGCGCCAGCGCTGCGTTGAGGCTGCCGGTCACGGGGTCTTCGGCCAGGCCGTTGTTGCCGGGGAAGAAGGCGCGCACTTCAAAGGCGATGCCTTCGGCGTCGGTGCTGCCAATGACGCCCACCTTGCCACGCGGGCCGACCACGCCCACGTCCAGCTGGCCAAGGATGCTGGCGTCAGGCTTCAGCGCCAGCACCTGCTCGCTGCTGCGCAGCATCACACCCCGCCAGTTGGGGCCGTTGTCGCACCAGGCGTGGTGCAGGATGTCGCTGCGCGCCACGCCCAGGCCCCGGGCAATCAGCGCCACGTCGTCTTCGGCCAGCGGGCCGCTTTGGATGAGGGGCGGCGCGGCGAAGGCCAGGCGCTCGCCGTCCTGGCGCAGCGTGACCAGGCCCACGCCACACTCCTGCACCACCTGGCCTGCCACCTGGGGCTGCCCACCGGCCTTCAGCCACGCATGGCAGCTGCCCAGTGTGGGGTGGCCTGCAAAAGGCAGTTCGCGCCCGGGGCAGAAGATGCGCACGCGGTAGTCGGCACCGGCGGCGCGCCCTTCCGGGGTGGGGGGCAGCAGGAAGGTGGCTTCGGACAGGTTGGTCCAGTTGGTGAAGTCCTGCATGGCTTCAGTGCTGAGGCCGGAGCCGTCCAGCACCACGGCCAGGGGGTTGCCACGGTAGGGCGTGGCGGTGAATACATCGACTTGCTGGAACGGGCGTTGGTGCATGGTGGTCAGGTCCTTGGTCTATCAAACGGGCAGTGAAGCGGGATGGGTCGGGCACGCCGGGGGCTCACCGGGGTTTGGCCCGATGTGCAAGCAGGTGGTTGTGGCTCGGCGCTCTGGCGAGGCCGAGGGGGAAATCAGCCGCTGGGGCGCGGTGCAGTGCGGTGCGGGGTCATAGCAGCACCGTGCCTTCGATGCAAGTGACGGCTCGGCCGCCCACCCACAGCTGGTGGTCATCGTCCTGGCGGATGTGCACGCGGCCCGCGCGGCCCAGGCATTCGCCCTGGGCCACCAGGTAACTGCGGGGGGCGAGGCCATCGGCAATCAGCCATTCAGCCAGGCTCGCGTTGAGGGTGCCCGTCACCGGGTCTTCGGGGTTGCCCATGGGGGCGGCAAAGGCGCGCACCACCACGCCGGGCTGGGCGGTGTTGCTGGCGGAAGGGCCCACATGGATCACGCCCACGTCCTGGCCCAGGTCTTTCAGGCGGGCGTGGTCCGGGTGCAGGCCCAGCACCGTGTCGGCGCTGTCGAGCAGCAGGCCGAGCCACACGGGGCCGTTGTCCAGCATCTGCGCACCCAGAATCTGCTGCGGGCGCAGGCCCAGGGCGCTCGCAATCAGCGGCACCAGCGCGGGGCTGGGGGCGCTGCGCTTGAGCGGAGGGGCGGCAAATGCCAGGGTGTCTCCGCTCAGGGCGATGCGGACCAGGCCCAGCGCGCATTCCTGGATCACCATGCCGTCCTCCTGCGGGCGGTGGCCTGCCTGCAGCCAGGCGTGGCAGGTGCCCAGCGTGGGGTGGCCCGCAAAAGGCAGCTCGCCATTGGGGCTGAAGATGCGCAGGCGGTAGTCGGCGCCGGCCGCGCGCCCGGCGTCGGTGGGCGGCATCAGAAAGGTGGTTTCCGACAGGTTGGTCCAGGCCGCAAAGCGGCGCATGTCGCTGTCGCTCAGGCCGTCGGCATCCAGCACCACGGCCACAGGGTTGCCGTAGCCGGGGCGGTCGCTGAAGACGTCGATCTGCTTGAAGGGGCGCTGGTGCATGGTGAGGCGCGGTCAGGAAAGGGGTTGGTCCAGTATCCCGCGGGCGCCGGGGCGGGTGCTGACCGTGTTGTACCACCGCTCCAGGTGGGGACGTGCGGCGCGTTCTTGCGGCAAGCCCCACCAGCGGTGGATCTCACAACCCACCGGGATGTCGGCCATCGTGAACCGCTCACCCGCCATGAAGGGCTGGCGGGCCAGGTGGGCGTCCAGCAGGGCCAGCAGGGGCTCCGTGACCGCCACCGACGCGGCGATCAGCGCATCGTTGCGCTGGGCCGCAGGCGTGCGGATCCACTGGATGAAGGCGTCGCGCCCGGCCGGGTTCAGCGTGGTCTGCTGCCAGTCCATCCACTGCTCGGCCACAAAACGCGAGGGAAGGTCTTCGGGGCACAGGTTGCCGAGCGAATGCCTTGCGCACAGGTAGCGCACGATGGCGTTGGACTCCCACAGGGTCACGCCCGTGTCCTCGTCCTCGATCAGCGGCACCAGGCCGTTGGGGTTGAGGCCCAGATAGCGCGCCTCGCGCACGATGCCGTACTGGCCGCCCGCGTCGGTGCGCTGCACTGAGGGCAGGCCCAGCTCCTGCACGGCCCACACGACCTTGCGCACGTTGATGGACGACAGGCGACCCCAGAGCCTCAGCATGGTGAATCAGCCCTTGCTCTCGCGGATGGCTGCCGCCAGCGCCGCAATGCCGGTGGCGATCTGCTCGACGGTGGAGGTCACGAACGACAGCCGCAGGGTGCGGTGGTCGGCGTTGTCGGCATAGAAGGCCGCCCCGGGCACAAAGGCCACATTGCGCTCCACGGCCTTGGGCAGCAGCTCGATGGCGCTCATGCCTTCCGGCAGGCGCACCCACAGGAACATGCCGCCGTCGGGGCGGTTCCAGTGCACGCCCAGACCCTGCATTTCCTTGTCGAGTGCGGCCAGCATGGCCTCGCACTGCTGCTTGTAGAGCGCGCGGATGGTGGGCACGTGGCGGTCCAGGAAGCCGTCCTTCATCACTTCGGCCACCAGGCGCTGGTTGTAGCCGGGCGTGTGCAGGTCGGCAGCCTGCTTGGCCTGCAGCAGCTTGGGGTACACGGCCTTGGGCGCCACGATGTAGCCCAGGCGCAGGCCGGGGGCCAGCACCTTGGAGAATGAGCCCATGTAGATGCAGCCGTCGGGGTTGCGGGCCGTGAGCGGGGCCGGCGGCGGTGCGTCGAACCACAGGTCGCCGTAGGGGTTGTCTTCCACCAGGGGCAGGTTCAGCTCGGCGGCGGCGGCCACCAGCTCGGCGCGGCGCGCGTCGCTCATGGTGCGGCCCGTGGGGTTCTGGAAGTTGGGCAGCACGTACAGGAAACGTGCCTTGTTCGCGCCGTTGCCTACCTTGGCACGCAGGTCGTCGATCAGCACGCCTTCATCATCGCTGGCCACGGACACCACGTTGGGCTCCATGGGCGTGAAGGCCTGCAGCGCGCCCAGGTAGGTGGGCGTTTCCACCAGAACGCGGCTATCGGTGTCGATGAGGATCTTGGCGATCAGGTCCAGCGCCTGTTGCGAGCCGGTGGTGATGAGGATCTGGTCAGCGTCCACGTCCCAGGGCAAAAAGTCGGCAATCGCCTGGCGCAGCGGGCCATAGCCTTCGCTGGCGGCGTACTGCAGGGCGCCGGGGCCGTCGTTGGCCAGCACGGCGGCAGAAGCGGCGGCAAACGCGGAGACCGGGAAGGTCTTGGGCGATGGCAGGCCGCCTGCCAGGCTGATGATGCCGGGCTTCTCGGTGACCTTCAGGATTTCGCGGATGACCGAGGGGTTCATGCGCTCGGCACGGCGTGCCAGGGTCCACGTGCTGTTGGTGGGAAGGTCGTTCAGTTTCACTCTCGTCTCCTGCGGGTGGCCGCCTGGGCCGCTACGGTTGCAAAGTTGTCGTCAAAAAATGGGTGTGCAGCAGCCCTGGCGGGTGCGTTCACACCTTCTCAGTCCACGATGAACAGGGTGGCGCCCTGTGGGGAGGTGGACCGATGGGGTTCTGCATTGTCCGCCACCTGGTAACTCATGCCGGGTGTCAAGGTGTACTGGCGGCCGTCGGCCAGCTCTGTGTGCAGCTCGCCGCTCAGGCACAAGAGCACATGGCCCTTGGTGCACCAGTGGTCGGACACATAGCCTGGCGTGTACTCCACCATGCGCACGCGCACCTCGCCAAATGTCTGGGTGCGCCAGAAGGCCTGGCCCGCTGCGGCGCTTTTTTCTTCGCGCGGAATGCTGGCCCAGTCGGTGGTGGCAAAGGGAATGTTCTGCAAATGCATGGTTTTCAGTCCTTGATCGACACCACGGCCTCGATCTCCACCGCAAAGCCACGCGGCAAGGAGCCGACACCGACGGCCGAGCGTGCGTGCCGTCCGGCATCACCAAACACTTCCACCAGCAGGTCGGAGCAGCCGTTGATGACCTCGGTGTGCTGCATGAAGTCGGGTACCGCATTCACCATGCCCAGCAGCTTGACCACACGGCGCACGCGCGAGAGGTCTCCGAGTGCTGCCTGCATGGTGGCGATCAGCTGCAGGCCCACTTCGCGGGCGTGCTGACGTGCGTCGTCGGCACTGATCTCGCGGCCCACCTTGGGGACCACCACCATGTCGTTGCGCAGTGGCGAGCCCTTGCCCGACAGGTACAGCGTGTTGCCGTCCAGCACATAGGCGTCAAAGTTGCCGCGCGGGGCGGACACGGTGGGCAGCACCAGGCCTAGCTGCTGCAGTCGCTGTTCTGGGGTCATGGCACTCATGCGGGGGCTCCTTGTTGTTGAACGGGCATCCGTTTGCCCACGAAGACGGTGGCGATCACGGCCACTGCAAACACCAGGGTGACGGCATCCAGGTGTTCGCCCAGCAGGGGCACTGCAAACAGCAGGCTCAAAAAGGGCTGGATGAGCTGGATCTGGCTGACCCGCACGGCACCCAGCGCCAGGGCGCGGTACCACGCAAAGAAGCCGATCCACATCGAGAACAGGGCCACATACAGGAAGCCCGCCCAGCTCATCGCGCCAATGCTGGAGGGCACGGCGGGAGCGAACCACCAGGCCACGGGCAGGGTGAGTGGCAGGCAACACACCAGCACCCAGCAGATGACCTGCTCGGCCCCCAGGCGGGGCGTGAGGCGGGCGCCGCCGATGTAGCCCAGGGCGCCGGTAGTCATGGCGATCAGCAGGTAGATGTTGGCTGCGCCCAGGTACAGGCCGCCCGCACGCCAAACCATGAAGCCCAGCACCAGCCCGCTGCCCAGCACTGCACAGGCCCAGAAGCCTGCCGAGGGCCGCTGCCGGTACCACAGTGCACCCAGCAGCGCGGTGGACAGCGGCAGCAGGGCCGTGACCACGGCGCCGTGGGTGCTGGGCACATGGCGCAATGCCAGCGCCAGGAACAGCGGGAAGCCGACAATCACGCCAAACGCCGTGATGCCCAGCAGTGGCCACTCGGCCCGCACCGGCAGGTTCAGGCGCCCTTGCGTGCGCTGCCACAGCAGGTAGCCAATCGACAGCAAGCCCGCCACGGCGGCACGCCCGAACGTGACGAACCAGGGGGAGAGCTGGGGTGCATCGGTAGAGCCCACTGCCAGCCGCGTCATGGGCAGCGTGGCCGCAAACAGCGTGACGCCGACCAGGCCCCAGAGCAGGGCTTCTTTTTCCTGTGCGCGGTTCATAGGGTGAGCATCCAGTACGCAGTGAGCACCAGCACGAGTGCCAGCGCGCGGTTGAACCACAGCAGCCGCGCGCCCTGCGCCAGCCACTGGCGCAGCAGCGAGCCCACCAGCGCATAGACAAAGTTGCTGGTGAAGGCGAACACCATCATCACGCCGCAAATGATGGCCAGGCGCTCACCCGGGTTGGCGGCGGGCTGCCCTGCGGCATTGACCACCCAGCCTGCGCTGAGCGTGAGGGCCAGCATCCAGGCCTTGATGTTGACAAACTGCAGGCCTACGCCTTGCCAGAACGTCACGTTCAGGCGCGACGTGTCGATGGCGGTCATCTGGCCTGCGCGGCTGAGCTTGAAAGCCAGCCAGAGCATGTAGGCCACGCCCATCAGCGTCACCGCCCAGCGCAGGGCGGGCACGCCGGTGATGAGGGCACCCAGGCCCAGCCCGCTGCCCAGCATGAGCAGCGTCCAGCCCGCAGGCACCGCAAAGCAAAAGCGCAGCGCGCGCTTGAGCCCGAGGTTGGCGGCCAGCGCGGTGGACAAGGTGGTGTTGGGCCCCGGCGAAAAGCTCATGGCGGTGCAAAACAGCAGCAGGGCGGTGAGTTCAGCGACGCTCATGGTGGGTGCGGGAAGGGGTGGGGGACTTGTCGGGGATCTGCCTTCAATGTAATCTTGCTACCAATACACAACCAGTACAGACAGTCGGCGCAGTTGCAAATCTGTATTGCCCGGCAAAACAATACACACCGGCGCCTGGCGGCGCAGCGAGCGGAATGCCACCATGCTGATGAAATCGTCGACCCAGTCGCTGACCGAACAACTGTCCGCCCGGTTTGCCGAGCGCATCCGCAACCGCCTGATGGCGCCGGGTGCACGCCTGCCGTCGGTGCGCCAGTGCGCGCAGCAGCACGGGGTGAGCCCGTCCACCGTGGTGGCGGCCTATGACCAGCTGCTGGCGCAGGGCCTGGTGGAGGCGCGCAAGAACCGGGGGTTTTTTGTCCGCGAAAGTGGCCGAGCGGTGGATGCAGCCGACGGCGACCTTGACACGCGCGCGCGCCCCGACGACCTGGCTCTGGAAAGTGCTGCCGCCAACTGGAGCACGGCGCACTGGTTTGCGGCGCGTGCCGCCGGCCGCGCGGGCCCAGGGGTGTCGCCCGTCAACGCCACGGCGCTGATCCGGGGCATGTTCCACAAGATCAGCGACAAGCCCCAGCCCGGCATGGGGGTCTTTCCGCCCGACTGGCTGGAGTCGACCTTCATGCCCGCCGCCGTGCGCAAGGTCACCAACTCGCGCGCCCTTCAGGAGTTTTCGCTGCAGTATGGCGAGCCGCTGGGCGATGCAGGCCTGCGGCGCGTGCTGGCCAAAAAGCTGTCCACGCTCAATGTGCACACGGTGCCTGAGAACATCATCACCACCGTGGGGGCCACGCATGCGCTGGACATCGTGAGCCGCACCCTGCTGCGCCCGGGCGACCCGGTCATGGTGGAGGAGCCCGGCTGGGCGGTGGAGTTTGCGCGGCTGGCCGCCTTGGGCATGCACATCCTGCCCGTGCCGCGCCGCACTGATGGCCCGGATCTGGAAGTCATGGCGCGCTACTGCGAGGTGCACAAGCCCAAGCTCTACGTGAGCGTGAGCGTGTTTCACAACCCCACGGGCTACTGCCTTACGCCAGGCAGTGCCCACCGCGTGCTGCAGTTGGCCAACCAGCACAACTTCCATGTGGTGGAAGACGACACCTACAGCCACATAGCGCCGGAACACGCCACGCGCCTCACGGCGCTGGATGGCCTGCAGCGCACCATCTATGTGAGCGGCTTTGCCAAGATCCTGGCGCCCAACTGGCGCATTGGCTTCATGGCCGCGCCGCCTGCGCTGGTGGAGCAATTGCTGGACACCAAGCTGCTGGCCACGCTGACCACACCGGCGCTGCTGGAGAAGGCCCTGGCACTGTGCATCGAGCAGGGCCAGCTGCGCCGCCACGCCGAACGCATCCGCACCCGGCTGGATGCCGCACGCGCGCGCAGCGTCAAGCTCGCCCTGGGGGCGGGCTGCACCTTTGCGGCCGAGCCGGTGGGCCTGTTTGGCTGGGTGGAGACCGGGGTGGACACCGATGCGCTGTCGCAGCGCATGCTGGACGAGGGCTATCTGCTGGCGCCCGGTGCGTTGTTCCATGCAGAGCGCAAACCCAGCACGCTCATGCGCATCAACTTTGCGACGACGCAGGACGCGGCGTTCTGGCGCATCTTTGAGCGTGTGCGGGCTGAGCAGGGGCGGTGAGCCGCAGCCATTGCCCTGGAGTCGCGCAATCGCATGGGGGTGTCGCCCACCGAAACCGGCGCAGGGGCCTACTTTCTTTCCACTTCCAGGTCAGACAACACCCGCAGCAGCGCGCGGTTGACCTCTTCCAGGTCCATCTCGAAGGTCTCGCACAGCTGGCGGATGGCGCTGGCGTCATCTGTCTCCAGTGCACAGGCCATCTGCAGACCGCCGGTGTAGGGGCCGGTGCGCAGCACGGTGGCGTCGTAGATGCGTTCTGACAGGGGCAGGCGCTTGAGGATGGTGCCCAGGGGCTCGCCCAGCAGCTCATCGAGCTGGGATAGCAGGCCACACAGGTAGATCTCGCGGCGCAGGTCGTTCTCGATGCCCGCGTCCAGCAGCCGCGCAGTGAGCTGGGCGCGGATCACCATGGCTTCGCGCACCGGCTGCATGTTGGCCTCGGTGCTCGCATGGGGCAGCTGGTCGGACAGCCAGCGCTTGATGGAGCTGTAGCCCATCATCACCAGGCCCCGGCGCAGCGAATCAATTCCGGTGCGCAGGCCCAGGGCGGCCGAGTTGGTATAGACCATGAAGCGGTACGCGAGCAGCGGGTCCTCGCCCATGATGTCTTCAAAGGTTTCCAGCGACTGCTCGTCGTCAATCGCCTTCATGAGTTTGAAGATCACCGCGTGCGAGGGCTGCTGCGGGTGGTGGCGCAGGCTGTAGAGCACGTCCTCCGTCGGCCACCCAGCCAGCGCCATCGCGTTGCCCTGGTCCAGACAGTGCTCCATCAGTGCCCGGCTGGCGATGTTTTCGTACATCTGGCCAGCCAGCACCGGGCTGGGGGTGCGTTTGGCAACAGGTGCTGCTGCGGCGGCGGCACTGCCTGGGCGTGGGGGCGTGGCCTGCAGCGCAGCCACGGCGTCTTCCGGGCGCAAGGTTAGCAGGCTGTTGTCGAAGCAGCGGGCAATCTCGGGCTCGGGCAGCTTGTCCATGTCGCCCCGCCACACCATGCGCAACCCGCGCTGGTGCGCGGCCTTCACGCGGTCATAGATGGCAGAGTCCGACAACCACTCGCCGCGCACCTCGATCCACGGTGCAGCCCGTGGCGCGTTTTCGAGCAGGTCGCACAGCAGCTGGCGGGTCTGTGCCGAGATCAGCAGCGGCGGCGAGCTGGACGACCACAGCTCCTGCAGCGTGCGCAGCAGGTGCCCGCCATCGACGGTTGCCGAGGCCTCGTTGTGGGCATACAGCTGGATGCCTGCGAGTTTGCGGGCGCGGTTCCACAAAGGGCGGTAGCCCAGGATCAGGCTACCTAGGACGGATTGGACCATGGGCTCTCAGGCAAAAAAACAGGGCCAGCCAGCGCTCGCGGGATGGGTGTCGCCACGGTGCACCAGCCGGTGCTGAAGCCTGCTGGCACAGGGTGCGATGGGCTCTGCGCCCGAACACCCTCTGCCGCACAGGCTCCTAGCCAATAAAGTTGAACAGCGACAACTTCTGAACCTGCGCATAGGACTTGAGTGCAGCCTCATAACCCACCTGCTGGTTCTGGAAGTCGGAAATGCCCTTGATCATATCGAGATCCTCTGCCCGCGAACGGTCGCCTTCCAGCTGGATGGAGCGCTTTTCCTGGTCGCCGGTGATGCGGTCTGCGCGATTGAGCAGCTCGCCGGCGTAACTGCGCATGTTGTGTACGCGCTCCAGCCCAATATCGATGTTGGCCAGTGCCTGCCCCACGGCCTGGATGGCGCCGTTGTTGTTGGGAGCGTTGCGGATGCCATTGATGGCACTGTCCATGGTGCTGAACATGCTCGCGCTGGGCTGCAGGGTGACGGTATCCCCGTTGGCTGGGTTGCCCTTGATGTCGAAGGAAAGCCCCGGAATGCCTGGAACGGAGATGGTGACCGGCTTGTCGGTCGGGTAGTCCGGCACCACCACCGGGGCGGAGACGGCGCCCGTGGTGGTATTGGTGATGGTGTACGTGGCTGTGCTGGTGCCCGTGGTGGCGCCTGGACCCACTGCGCTGAAGGTGACGGTGTAGTTGTCACCCGTCACCAAAGCTTTGTTGGTGGGCGTGATGGCCGTGGTGGTGAGCTGTCGGCCGACCGGGATGTTGCTGACTCCGGCGGTGTAGACACTGTCGCGGGTGGGGTCGAACATGAAGGCAGAGTCGCCGTCGAGGGCCCCCGGTACCGTCACGCCGTTGCTCGCCGTCTGACCCGGCAAGCCCTGGAAGCTATAGTCGGGGGAGCTGCTCAGGGGGCCCAGGAACGGCGCCAGCGCGCTGCCCAATGCACTCAGCAGGGGGATGCCGTTGGTGTCTTTCCGGTTGGCGACTTCCAGCAGTTGCTCGCGCAGGCCTTGCAGCTGGTTGGCGACAGTGGCGCGGTCGTTCGGGGTCATGCTGGCATCGCCCGCACTGACCACCAACTCCCGAAAGTTCTGGATCAGATTCACTGCGTCGCCCAGTGAGGATTCCCCCTGTGCAATCGCATTGCGCTGGGTCTCCAGCGCACGTTGTTCAGTCTGGATGCGCGACAGGCGGTTGAGGGCTCGCTCGGCCTGGGCTGCCGACACCGGGTCGTCGCTGGCGCGCACCACCCGTTTGCCAGAGGTCAGGTTTTCCTGCAGCGTGGTCAGGCTGGTCTGGCGCGCGCCCAGGTTGCGCAGCGCGTTGTCATACATGTTGGCCGTGCCGACGCGGTAGATGTTTGTGCTCATGTCGAACTCCTCACGCCAGGGGCGGCATTCATCGGCCCAGGCCCTGGATCAGCGAATCAAAAATGTTCTGCGCAATCTGGATCATCTTGGCGGAGGCCTGGTAGGCCTGCTGGTATTGGATCAGCTTGGCGGCCTCTTCGTCCAGGTTCACCCCCGACACTGCCGTACGGTCGCGCTCCAGGTTGGCTGCGATGGTGGACGACAGCTGCTCCGCAAACTTGGCGCTCTGGGTGCGTGTGCCCACCTGGGCAATGGCGCCAGCGTAGCCGTCGGAGAGGGTGGACTCGTCAAACATTTTCACGTCACGCAGTCCCATCAGGGCATTCGCGTTGCCTGCGTTGCGGGTGTAGGCGTCTCCGTACTGCGGGTCCAGCGCATTGCCGATCACCACGGTGTCGCCCGTCTTGGGGGTGCCCTGCAGCGTGATCTCCCAGCCGTTGATCGAGATGGGCTGGCCCGAGGTGTAGGGCTGCGCAGTCGCCAGTGAGGTGGGTGGCGCGGTCCCGCGGTCGAGCACGTCGTAGGTCGTGGGCGGCCCGGCGGTGAACTGCAACTGGATACCCCCCAGGATGGGCGGAATGGCTGCTGGGTTGGCATTTGCCGGCAGCACCAGCCCCGGCGGGTTGGGCAGGCCCGTGGCCTTGAGGCTGCCCAGCTGCATGGTGCCGCCGTTGGCCGTGCCCATGGCGGCGTTGATAGGGTTGGCGGCTGCCAGGTCGCGCGGCGAATACACCAGCGCCTGGATGTTGTTGGCAGCTGTGCTGAACGGCTTGAACAGCATGCGCTCGCCAGGGTTGCCGGGCGTGGTCAGGTTGAAGTTGAGCCCATCGATCTGCAGCGTGGCCAGGTTGGCAGCGCTGGTGAACGGGGTTGATTGACCGTCGGACAGGCGAACCACCTGCCCGGCCGTGCCCGTGGTGAAGCGAATCTCATAGTCGGACGCAGCAAACTGTGTGGGGCCGGTGAACGACACCGTGCCCACCCCTGCGCCGTTGGTGTGGCCCGGCATGCTGGCGGGCAGCGCGAACAGATCCTTGCCTGGCACGCCATCGAGCGTCAGGCCCAGGTTCTGCTGGTCGTTCATCGTCATGCCGATGGCCAGTGCCATGCGGCCCAGCAGATTGCGCCCTTCGCTCAGGTCCGTGTTCTGAAAGCGCAGCAGGCCCGAGACGCTGCCACCGCCCAGCACGTTCTCGTCCAGCTCCACGGGGGTGGCGCCGGGGCGGTTGAAAAACAGCTTGGACTGTCCGCTGCCCGGGAAAGTCGTTGCATCGTCGATCGACAGGCTGGCGGCCGTGCTGCCCAGCACCAGGGGCTGACTGCCCGCCACGAACAGGCCCACGGTGCCGTCGTCCGCCGGGATCTGGGTGGTCTGCACATACTGGTTGATGTCGCGGATGATCTGGTCGCGCTGGTCCAGCAGGTCGTTGGGGCTCTGGCCGTTGCCGGTGGCCCGGGCAATCTGCTCGTTGATGGCCGCCATCTGCGTGGCCAGGCTGTTGATGGCGGTCACGCTGCTCTGCAGCTGTTCCTTGACGGTGTACTCGATCTCGTTGATCCGGTCGCTGGCGGTGCGCATGCGCGCGGCCGTTTCGTCCAGCCGCGTAAGGACCACCGTGCGTGCCGTGATGTCGGTGGGACTGCTGACCACGTCCGAGAACGCGTTCATCATGTCAATGATGGCGGCGCCCAGGCCCTGGGTGCCGCCGCTGAACACTTCCTGCAACTGGCTCAGGCGCTGGGCGCGGATGGCGTCGGCCGCCTGGGTCGATCCAGCCGCGGCCGACTGGCGCGTGAGCAGCTCGCTCTGGTTGCGCAGAATGGTCTGCACATCCACGCCCTGGCCAATATAGCCACCGCCCGTGAACTGGCCCTGCACGGTCTGCAGCACCACCGTCTGGCGCGAATAGCCGGGTGTGTTGACATTGGCAATGTTGTGGCCTGCCGTCTGCAGGGCCACCTGGTTGGCCAGCAGGGCGCGGGCGCCGACGTTGAGCAGACTCATGGCTTACCTCGGTTCTTCTCGTCCATCACGCCTGGGCGCGCTGTACACGCAGCGCGCTGTTGATAGCGCCGCTGAGCTTCTTGGCGTACTCCGGGTCGGTGGCGTAACCGGCCTTTTGCAGCTCGGCCGCGTAGGCCACGGCAGAGCCCGTCTTGGCGGTGGCCTGGGCTTTTTCGTAGCGCGGGTTGTCGGTGATCAGCTTGGCGTAGTCGCGGAAGGAATCCTCGTACGAGTCGTACGCGCGGAACTTGGCCACCACCTTGCGCGGTGTGCCGTTGATGTATTCGGTGGTCGTGATCTCGGCCACCTTGCCGGTCCAGCCCTTGCCCGCCTTGATGCCGAACAGGTTGAACGAGTTGCCGCCGTTGGCGGTCTTGATCTCGCTCTTGCCCCAGCCGGTTTCGTGCCCGGCCTGGCCGAGCATGAAGCTGGCGGGAATGCCGCTTTCCTGCGCCACGCGCTCGGCGGTGCCGCTCAGGTGCTGCACAAAGCCTTCGCGGCCCTTGGGGACGGGCAGGGTGGTATCGACGGAAGACGTGGTGGCGGAGGTCGCAGACCGGTTTTGTGCCTGCGGCAGGCTCAGCGTGGACGGCACCGAGAAGTTGGTGTCCGCACCGCCCATCTGGCGCGAAAGCTGGCGGGCGATGGCTTCGGACAGGCCGCCCTGCAGGCCTGACATATTCACGGACAGCTGCTGGTCCAGCATGTCCTGGCCCAGGTTGGCCTGCTCGCCCTCCATCAGGCCGGACTTCATGGTGGCGTCGCGCATGCTCTTGATGAGTTCGCGCATGAACAGCGATTCAAACTGCTTGGCAGCCTCGCGCGTGACCTGTGCGCTGTTGCTCGTGCCCGCGTCGTATTTGAGGGAGTTGAGCGAGCGGATATCGACCGCCAGCGCGTTCGAGGGGCTGGTGGTGCTGGACGAGGGCAGGGTCAGGGCCATGGTCGCTCCCGGTGGATGGTGCGCGCAGCGGCGGCAGCAGGGCGAGCCATGTCAGATCACCTCCAGCTCGGCGTTCAGCGCGCCGGCGGCCTTGATGGCCTGCAGGATGGCCAGCAGGTCGCCGGGGGTGGCGCCCAGCGTGTTGAGGGCCTTGACCACGTCGGCCAGCTGCGGCGACGCGGGCATCTGGATCACGTTGCCCGGTTCCTGGTTGATGGTGATGTCGCTCTTCTGCGTGACCACCGTCTGCCCCTGCGAGAACGCATTGGGCTGGCTGACCACGGGCGTGGAGCTGATGGTGATCGACAGGTTGCCGTGGGCGATGGCACAAGGCCCCAGCGTGACCGACTGGTTGAGCACCACCGAGCCCGTGCGGGCGTTGATGACGACCTTGGCAGAGGGCGTGGAGGATTCGAGCGGCAGCTCTTCCAGGTCGGCAATGAAGCCGACGCGGGCGCCGGGGTCGATGGGAGCGCGCACCTGCACCGTGCGACCATCCAGCGCGGTGGCCAGGCCGTTGCCCAGCTTGGCGTTGATCACCTGCGCCACGCGGCGGGCGGTCTGGAAGTCCGAGGCGTTCAGGCCCAGGTTGATGGTGTCGCCTTCGTTGAGCGGGGTGGGCACGGCCCGCTCCACCTGCGCACCGAGCGGAATGCGGCCTGCGCTCAGGTGGTTGATCTGCACCTTGCTGCCACCGGCTGACGCGCCAGCGCCGCCCACCACCATGTTGCCCTGGGCCAGGGCGTAGATCTCGCCGTCAGCGCCGCGCAGGGGTGTGACGATGAGCGTGCCGCCCTTGAGTGACTTGGCATTGCCCATGGACGAGACGTTCACGTCGATCTGCTGGCCCGGCTGGGCAAAGGCGGGCAGTTGCGCCGTGACGATCACCGCTGCCACGTTCTTGAGCTGCAGCTGCGACGCCGTGCCGGGTGGCAGGCTGATGCCCATCTGCTGCAGGTAGTTGGACATGGCCTGCGTGGTGTAGGGCATCTGCGTCGTCTGGTCGCCCGTGCCGTCCAGCCCTACCACCAGACCGTAGCCGGTCAACTGGTTGCTGCGCACACCCTGCACCGCCGCCACTTCCTTGATGCGCAAGGCCTGTGCAGGCGTTGCCAGCCCTGCGGCCACCAGGGCCAGCAGCAGCCACAGCACGCGCGCGGTGCGGGGCAAGAGGGAATGGGACGAGGCTTTCATGGCATCCATTGTGGTAGGCCATGGCCAGAACTAAAACCCAAAAAGAAGCGGGTTCACCGGCTTATTGGCTGGGTCTGAAGCCGCGTTGGCAAGGTGCGCGCAGAAACGGCCCGCGGGCGCTCTGTGTGGCGGTTTTTGAGTAAAAACGGCCAGAGGCGCTAGTGCTATATGCGCCAATAGCTATCAAATTTGCAGTAATAAAAAGGACGCACCCAGCCCTCCGTCGGATGCCGGAAGGACTGGGGACCTGGGCGCTTTCGGTGCGCCCAGTGCGGTCAGAACGGCGTGACGGTGTTGAAGAACCGGCCCAGCCAGCCCATGGCCTGGGCTTCGTTTTGTGCGCCGCGTCCACGCGATTCGACGCGCACATTGGCGACCTGGGTCGAGTTCACGATGCTGCCGGGTTGCAGCGCGCGTGGGTCCACCGTGCCCGAAAAGCGCAGCACATCCACGTTCTGGTTCACGCCGATCTGCTTTTCGCCAGTGATGACCAGGTGGCCATTGGGCAGCACATCCACCACCGTGGCGGTGATGGAGCCGGTGAAGGTGTTGGCGCTTTCGGTGCCGCCCTTGCCGGAGAACGCATTGCCCGAATTGGCGCCCACGCCCAGCTTGTCGGTGAAGGTCTTGCTGGTGAAGGGCAGGGCGGTCACGCCGGCAGAGACTTCGGAGGTGCGGTCCACCGTGGACGACGACTTCTGGCTGGCCGTCACGTTCTCCACGATCTGAATGGTCACGTTGTCGCCCACCAGGCGCGCGCGGCGGTCTTCAAAAGCGGGCCGGTAGCTGGCGTTGTGGAACAGCCCGCCCGTCACCGGGGGCGGGGTGCGCGGTGCAGCGGCG
>NZ_JBWKYJ010000046.1:0-39439 GCF_059423685.1 Acidovorax sp. GW460-11-11-14-LB4
GGCGTTGGGGTTGTTGGGCGGGGCGGGTGGTCCGCCGTGGTGCACTGCCCGGGGTACGGGCGGGGGCCAGTATGCCGCTGCAAGCGCCGTGCCTGCTGCGGGAGAACCCGAGGTTGGGCTTTTCCAACGCGGTGCGTGGGATGTCAGCCTGGTGCAAGGCTGGCGCAGCGTGTGTTGGGTTGTGCGATGCAGTGTGGTGGGGCCAGGAGCTGCACGCCGGGTTTGGGGCCAGGGTTTTGATAAAAATCGGCCTGTGCGCTAGGTCGGTATGTCTTTGTGGCTATTGTTTTGATAGCATTTTTGGCCGCACCGGCCTCTCTGTCACGGCGGTCGCCAAGCCCGTGGCCAGTTGGCCCACGGTGCGCAGTGCCGGTTCCAGCCGCCCCTGCGCTGGATGCCCGTAGTTGATGCGTACGCAGTGCGCAAACCGCTGGTCGGCCGAGAAGATCTGCCCGGGCGCGAGGCTAATGCCCTGCTGCAGTGCCAGTCGGTGCAGTTCCAGCGCGTTCACTTCAGGCGGCAGCTCCACCCACAAGAAGTACCCACCCTCAGGCCGCGATACGCGGGTGCCGGGTGGGAAGTGCTGCGCTACGGCCGCCAGGGCCATCGCCTGCTGCTCGGCCAGGCTGCGGCGCAGCTGGCGCAGGTGCCGGTCGTAGCCGCCCTGGGCCAGGTATTCCGACAGCGCCTGCTGTGACGGCGTGGCAGCCGATAGCGTGGTCATGAGCTTGAGCCGCTGCACCGCCTTGGCCTGGCGGCCCGCCGCCACCCAGCCCACGCGGTAGCCGGGCGCAAGGCTTTTGCTGAACGAGCTGCAGTGCATCACCAGCCCCTCGGTATCAAACGCCTTGGCTGGGGGCGGGCGCTGGGGGCCAAAGTGCAGCTCGCCATACACGTCGTCCTCGATCAGCGGCACGCCGTGGCGCGCCAGCAGGGCGACCAGCTCGCGCTTCTTGTCCTCGGGCATCAGGCTGCCCAGCGGGTTCTGAAAACTGGGCATGAGCCAGCAGGCCTTGATGGGCTGGTGGGGCGTATGCCGCTCCAGTGCTTGCGCTAACGCCGCCAGGTCGATGCCATCGCGCGGGTGGGTGGCGACTTCCAGCGCCTGCAGGTTCAGCCGCTCCAGGGCCTGCAACGCGGCGTAAAAGGTGGGCGATTCGACCACCACCACGTCGCCGGGCTGGGTGACGGCCTCCAGGCAGAGGTTGAGCGCCTCCATGGCGCCGTTGGTGATGATGATTTCTTCCACATCCACCGCCATGCCGTGCACGCCGTAGCGCAGGGCAATCTGCTGGCGCAGGCGTTCGTCGCCGGGCGGCAGGCTTTGCACGATAGTCCACGGGTCGAGCTTGCGCATGCCGCTACCCAGGCAGCGCGCCAGGCGCTCCAGTGGAAACAGCTCCAGCCCTGGAAAGGCCGAGCCCAGCGGCACCAGGTCGCGGTCGCGCGCCAGGCCCAGCACCTCGAACACCAGGTCGCTGATGGCCACGCCGGTGGAGGTGGCGGCGGGCTGCGAGGGCTGGGGCTCCGCGGGTCGAACCTCGGCCATACCTGGTAGCCGGGCGCTGACGTAGTAGCCCGAGCGCGGGCGCGCATGGATCAGGCCCTGGGCCTCCAGCAGGTAATACGCCTCGAACACGGTGGACGGGCTGATGCCCCGTGTGCGGCTGGCCTCGCGCACCGAGGGCACGCGGTCGCCGGGACGCAGGGCGCCGCTGTGGATGAGCTGGGCGATGGCGTCGGCGTGGCGTTCGTAGCGCTTCATGGGCAGGGCGGGGTTGATGCAGGGCAAACTGATCTGTATTTTTAACTCGAAACTGAATCTGTACTGTTCTTGGGGGCGGGCGTAGAGTGGCGGACTGTGTGGGCGCACGCCTTGAGTGTTTGGCCGCTGTGGGCCACCCAACCGTTTCTTTCCCGGACAAAAAGATCCCCATGACCGATTGCCTGCGCAGCTTGCTGCGCCCTGTTCTCAGCCTGCCTGCGGCCACTGCCCTGTTGGCGCTGGCCTTGAGCGCTGGCGCTGTGGCCCAGACGGTGCCAGCCGGCGCCACCCCTGCAACCCCGGTGGCCAATGCATCCACTGCGGCCACGGTGCCCGTGTCTTCCATGTCTTCACGCGTGCTGGCCTGCACCGCCTGCCACGGCAAGGAAGGCCGTGCCACGCCCGACGGCTACTTTCCGCGCATTGCGGGCAAGCCGGCGGGCTATCTGGCCAACCAGCTGCTCAACTTTCGGGACGGGCGGCGCAGCTACCCGCAGATGGGCAACCTCATCGAGCACCTGACGGACGATTACCTGCGCGAGATGGCCGAGCACTTTGCCGCGCTCGACTTGCCGTACCCACCGCCGCCTGCACCACAAGCGCCTGCCGCCGCGCTGGAGCAGGGCCGCCAGCTGGTGCAGCAGGGCGACGCGGCACGCCGCATTCCCGCCTGTGTGGCCTGCCACGGTGCGGCCATGACGGGCGTGGCACCGTCCATCCCCGGCCTGCTGGGCCTGCCGCGTGACTACCTCAACAGCCAGCTGGGCGCCTGGAAGACCGGCCAGCGCCGCGCGCACGTGCCCGACTGCATGGCCGATATTGCCCGCCAGCTCACGCCCGATGACGTGAGCGCAGTCTCGGCCTGGCTGGCCGCTCAGCCCGTGGCGGCGGGTGGCAAGCCAGCCCGCACGCTGCGCGCCGCCATGCCGGCCCGATGCGGCGGTGTGGCTGAGGTTCCCGTCTCTGCTGCAGCGGCACGCTGAGAAGGGATGCACCGATGAAACGCATCCTCTGGACCCTCTCTTCCGTGCTGGCGGCGCTCGGCATTGCCGCCGCCGTGCTGATCACCCTGAACCTGCGTGGCGAAGAGCCGCTGCCCACCGCCGAGACGCTGCAATCCACGCCCGTGCTGGTGCAGCGCGGCGAATATCTGGCCCGCGTCGGCAACTGCATGGCCTGCCACACCACCCAGGGTGGCGCGCCGTTTGCAGGCGGGCGCGGCATTGAGACGCCGTTTGGCGTGGTGCACAGCTCCAACCTCACGCCCGACAGGGTGCAAGGCATTGGCAGCTGGACCTCGGCCGAGTTCTGGCGCGCCATGCACCATGGCCGCAGCAAGGACGGGCGGCTGCTGTACCCGGCCTTCCCGTACCCCAACTACACGCAGGTGACGCGCGAGGATTCGGACGCCATCTTTGCCTATCTGCAAAGCGTGCCCGCTGCGCCCGACGCCAACCGCGCCCATGCGCTGCGTTTTCCGTACAACACGCAGGCGGCATTGGCCGTGTGGCGTGCGCTGTTCTTCGCACCCGGAGCGCCCAGCGCCGAACCCACGCAGACGGCTGAATACAACCGGGGCGCCTATCTGGTCAACGGCCTGGGCCACTGCACCGCCTGCCACACGCCCCGCAATGCACTGGGCGCCACGTCGGACGCCAAGGCCTTCACCGGCGGGTTGATCCCGGTGCAGAACTGGTATGCCCCCGCACTCAATGCGGCGCACGAGGCGGGCGTGAAGGAGTGGCGCACCGACGACGTGGTGGCACTGCTCAAGACCGGCGTGGCCCCGCAGGGCTCGGTGCTGGGCCCCATGGCCGAGGTGGTGTTTCGCAGCACGCAGTATCTGAGCGACGCCGATGCGCGCGCCATGGCCGTGTACCTGCAGGGCCTGCCGCAGCAGGATCGCAAGGCGCCTGCCACCGTGGCCGCCCCCCCGGCCAGCGCGATGGCGCGGGGCGGCAAGGTGTACGAGCAGCAGTGCGCGCAGTGCCACGGCGACCGGGGGCAGGGCGAACCCGGCGCGTTTCCGGCACTGGCGGGCAATCGTGCCATCACGCTGGCCGATCCCACCAACCTGGTGCGCGTGGTGCTGCAGGGAGGCTACCTGCCCGCCACCGCAGGCAACCCGCGTCCGCACGGCATGCCGCCGTTTCAGCAGACCTTGTCGGACGAGGAGGTGGCGGCGGTGACCACGTTTGTGCGCAACAGCTGGGGCAACCAGGCGCCAGGTGTGGGTACCATCGAGGTCTATCGCGCGCGCGAGCGCCGCGGCATGTAGCGCCAGGCCCGGGGCCTGCGCCCGCCGCCCCGCAGCGCGGCCCTCCAGGAGCCCTTTTGATGTCCAGTCCCGCCGCACTGCCTGAACCCACCCCCACGAGCCTTGGTGCCGCCACGCCCAGCGGCTGGTGGGCCGTGTGCCTGTGTGCTGCGTGGTGTGGCACCTGCGGCATTTATCGCCCCTTGTTCGACGAATTGGCCCGTGCACACCCGGACGTGCGGTTTGAATGGGTGGACATCGAAGACGAATCCGATCTAGTCGGGGACCTGGATGTGGAAACCTTTCCCACCCTGCTGATTGCCGACGGCGAGCGGGCCCTGTTCCTGGGCCCGTTGTTGCCGCAGGCGCCAGTGCTCACGCGGTTGTTGACCAGCCTTCAGGCGGCAGCGCCCGGCAGTGCCGGGGCGGGGGGCGAGGCCCAGAGCGTTTTCGAGCGGGTGCGCGCAGCACGCCGCGCCTAGCGGGCGGGCTTGCGGGCTGGCAGTGGTGGTTACCGCACCTTCGTCCACATCTTGAATGCTCTTTTTTTGATAGCTGACGGCGCATGATCCACTAGCGCTACAGCCACTTTTTTCTCGAAATCTGTGTCCACACCCCCTCCACCCTGGTTCCCGCTCAACTCGCTGCAGGCCCAGTGCGACAAGGGCACCTGGGAGCGGGGCATGGAGCTGTACCGCCAGGCAGATGTGGTGCGCGTGGGGCTCCAGCAACAGGCCGAGGGCCGCTGGGCCTTGGCGGGTGAAGTGCAGGGCAGCTCGCCCGACCCGTACGAAGTGTCCGTGCAACTGGTGCTTGCGCCCAATGGCCAGGTCAAGCAATGGTCGGGCGATTGCAGTTGCCCCGTGGGGTCAGATTGCAAGCACGCCGTGGCCCTGACCCTGGAGGCCGCGCACCGCGACCCGGCGCAGGGCCCGTCGTCCACGCGGGCCGCCGATGCGCTTAAGGCCATGCAGGAGCGCAAAGAGGCCCTGGCGCGCGCCGAGGCCGAGGCGCGGCTGGTGCACTGGCTGCACGAGTGGGACCGCGCTCTGGGCGGTGCTGTGCCGCAGGAGCCAGTCGCACGGCCGGGGCGGCCCGAGTGTTATCTCTATCTTGTCTCTACCGTAGGGCGGGCGCGCACCAGCGTGCCGCAGTTGCAGCTGGAGGCCGTGGTGTCGTACCCCAAGCTCACGGGGGGCTGGGCCAAGCCGCAACAGATCCGCACCCAGCCCGCGCCCGGCCAGGCGGTGTACGACCGCGCCAGCGACGCCGACCGCCAGGTGCTGCAGCTGCTGCGTGCCATGCCCCGCAGCGTGGGGTACTACTCGGCCTACAGCGTCGCGCCCATTGGGGTGCTGGAGGGTGCGGTGGGCTTGCTGGCGCTGGAGCAGGCAGCGGCTACGGGCCGTCTGTTCGTCGATGCGGGTGGGTCCACCGTGGGTGAGTCTTTGCGATGGGGCGACCCGCTGCCCATCGCGTGGGCATGGCAGGCGTCCACGCCCGCGCAAGGTGGCGAGGCTGTCTGGGGCCTGCGGGCCAGTCTGCCAGGCGACACCGCCGTCCTGTGCGATAACCATCCGCCCTTGTACCTGGACGCCGGCCGGGGCGTCTGCGGCCCGGCGCACGCCGAGGGCCTGAGCCCGGCCCAGGTGGCCATGCTGCTCAAGGCCCCCGCGCTCAGTGCTGTGGCGCTGCAAAAACACCATGCCGAGGTGGTGCGCCGCATTGGCGGGGTGTTGCCGTTGCCGCCGGCGCTGGGTCCGCTCACGCAGGTGCGGGGGGTGAAACCCGTGGCGCGCCTGCATCTGGCTCCGTCATCTCCGAACCAGGTGGCTGAAATGGGGCTTATCACCGCGCACTTGCGTTTTGACTACCAGGGCCATGTGGGCTGGTGGGCAGGGCAGGAGCTGGCGGTGCTGGTGCCCGGTGCCGACGGCGGCCAGGTGCTGCTGCAGCGCGATGCGGTGGCTGAGCGCCATGCCGTCGAGCGTCTGCAAGGTCTGGGCCTCTTGGCCACCGACAACGGCCTGTTCGGCATCCCTGGCGAGCGCGCGCAGGATGACTGGATGCATTGGGCAGACAACGGCTTTGCAGGGCTGCGCGACGCGGGTTTTGATGTCACGCTGGACGCGGCGCTGCATGGCTGGGTGCAACACGCCGACCGACTGGATGTGGTGCTGCAGCCTGAGGGGGATGACGCGACCACATCGCCCTGGTTTGCGCTGTCGCTGGGCATGGAGATCGATGGCGTGCGCCACAACATCCTGCCCTGGCTGCCCGATCTGATTGCCGCCGCGGCGGCACAGCCGCTGGACCCTGCGACGGGCTTGCCCCAGCTGCCGGAACATGTCTACATGCCCTCGTTGACCGGTGCCGGGTTTGTGCGCCTGCCGACAGATACCCTGCGGCCCTGGATGGCAGCGCTGCTCGATCTCGCGGGCGACCGCGCGCGTGACTTCAACGCCGACCGCCTGAAGCTCTCGCGCCTGGACGCCCTGCGCACCAGTGCTGCGCTGGGTGAGGGCGCGGTGTGGCAGGGCGCAGGTGCCTTGCGCGACATGCTGGCCCAGCTGCGGGGCGCCAGTGCCTTGCCCGAGGTGCCGCTGCCCGCCAGCGTGCGTGCCACGCTGCGCCCGTACCAGCAGCAAGGCCTGAACTGGCTGCAGTTTTTGCGGGCCCACGGCCTGGCTGGTGTGCTGGCCGACGACATGGGTCTGGGCAAGACCCTGCAGACCCTGGCGCACATCCAGGTCGAAAAAGACGCTGGGCGGCTGACGTGCCCTGCGCTGGTCATTGCGCCCGTGAGCCTGATGGGCAACTGGCAGCGCGAGGCCGCTCGCTTTTGCCCGGGCCTACGGTGCCTGGTGCTGCATGGCGCGGATCGCCATGAAGTGGCCGATGAAGTCGCCGAGCACGACCTGGTCATCGCGCCGTATTCGCTGCTGCAACGCGACCGAGACCGCTGGCTGGGGCACCAGTGGCACCTGGTGGTGCTGGACGAGGCCCAGAACATCAAGAACGCCAGCAGCCAGGCCGCACAGGTGGTCAGCGAACTGCAGGCGCGCCACCGGCTGTGCTTGTCGGGTACGCCCATGGAAAACCACCTGGGCGAGGTCTGGAGCCTGTTCCACTTCTTGATGCCGGGCTTTCTGGGCAGCCAAACGCGCTTCAAGGAGGTGTTTCGTACGCCCATCGAAAAGCAAGGCGACAGCGCGCGCATGGCCCAGTTGCGCGCGCGCATCACCCCCTTCATGCTGCGGCGGACCAAGGCGCTGGTGGCAGGGCAGCTGCCGCCCAAGGTCGAATCGGTCATGCCTGTGGAGCTGACCGGCGCGCAGGCGGACCTGTACGAAACCATCCGCCTGGGCATGGAGAAGACCGTGCGCGAAGCGCTGCAGTCCAAGGGGCTGGCGCCATCGCAGATCACCATCCTGGATGCGCTGCTCAAGCTGCGGCAGGTGTGCTGCCACCCGCAGCTGGTGCCGCTGGACGCAGCCAAGGCCGTGGAGACCTCGGCCAAGCTGGACCATTTGATGACGCTGCTGCCCGAAATGTTGGCCGAGGGGCGGCGCATTTTGCTGTTCTCGCAGTTCACCAGCATGCTCAGGCTGATTGAGACCGAGCTGAAAAAGCGCGACCTGCCCTGGGTCAAGCTCACGGGGCAGAGCCAAAGGCGCGACGCGATCATCGAGCAGTTCACCAGCGGGCAGGTGCCTTTGTTTCTCATCAGCCTCAAGGCGGGCGGGGTGGGGCTGAACCTGCCGCAGGCCGACACGGTGATCCATTTCGACCCCTGGTGGAACCCGGCGGTGGAAAACCAGGCCACCGGCCGCGCGCACCGCATGGGTCAGACGCAAAGCGTGTGGGTGATCAAGCTGGTGGCGCAGGGGACGATCGAGGAGCGCATCCTGGCCCTGCAGGAGCGCAAGGCGCAGCTGGCGGGCAGCCTGTACAGCGGAGCTGCTGCCCGCAAGGAGCCGCTCTTCACCGAAAGCGATCTGGCAGAACTGCTGCAGCCGCTATCACTGTCATAGCTGCTGGTGCAGGTTGGACAAGCGTGTGGTGCCATTGAGGCAGGGCACCGCCCGGAAGGCCGCATGGACACTGGCTTGGGCGTCCTGCCTGAGCGTGTTGACAACAGTTTTCCCTGCCTGCGCCTTTGCAAATCAACACTTTGCACGCTACAATACGAATCTCACGACCAAACGGGCGGGTACCAACCGCCCGTTTTTTTTGGTCGAACGCTTTTGGAGCTCGAAGCTGTCGGGGAAGAGTCTCCGGGGGTTATCGGGTTTTTTGTTTTGGATTTGCGCAAATGAGGGGGCACAAACAGTGCTCCCAGTGGGCAGGCTGGTGGCCTGGCCCTGATTGGCGCAAGTTGTGTGGTTTATCCGGGATTGAACTGAACACGTGGCATTGCAGCAAGTCGTTGAACAAATTGTGACGGGACTGGGATATGACCTGGTGGAGATCGAGCGCTCTGCCGGCGGCCTGTTGCGCGTCACCATCGACTTGCCTTGGGTGCAGCCGGCCGCTGATGCGCCCCAGCCCGTGATCGAGCAGTTCGTGACGGTCGAGGATTGCGAGAAGGTCACCCGCCAGCTGCAGTTTGCGCTGGAGGTCGATGGCGTCGAGTACAAGCGCCTCGAAGTGTCATCTCCTGGTATCGACCGGCCCTTGCGCCACGAGCAAGACTTCGTGCGCTTTGAAGGCTCTGTCATCGACATCACCCTGAAGGCGCCCATCGGCGCCGCAGCAGCGGGAGGCCAGGTCAACGCCACCCGCAAGAAATTTCGCGGCACGCTGGAGCGGGCCGAGGCCGGAGGCTGGCAGATCGTCTGGAGCGACGAGCCGCCGGTCAAGCCAGGACAAAGAGTCAGCAAGAAACGCGTGCCCGCCCCGTTGCAGGCGATGGGTTTCACCTTGGACGAATGCCGGGATGTGCGCCTTGCGCCCATCGTGGACTTCAAGGGACGCGCAGGCAAGGCCGGGGCTGCACCTGCCTGATTTGCTGCTGAAAATTGTGGGGTGGGTGGCTGCAGTGCGTTGCCTTGCCCTCGGGTGATTGAAAACAGGAGAGTCGTCGCATGAATCGCGAATTGTTGATGTTGGTTGAGGCCATTTCGCGCGAAAAGAACGTGGAGCGTGATGTGGTCTTGGGCGCCGTGGAGTCGGCCCTGGCCCAGGCTACCAAGAAGCTGTACCAGGGCGAGGTGGACATTCGCGTGTCCGTGGATCGCGACAGCGGCAACTACGAGACTTTCCGTCGCTGGCTGGTGGTGCCCGACGATGCGGGCCTGCAAAACCCCGAAGCCGAAGAGCTGCTGATGGATGCGAAGGATCGCATCCCAGACATCGAAGTCGGCGAGTACATAGAAGAGGGTGTCGAGTCGGTGCCCATCGGTCGCATCGGCGCCATGGCTGCCAAGCAGGTCATCCTGCAGAAGATCCGCGACGCTGAACGCGAAATGTTGCTCAACGACTTCATGTCGCGCGGCGAGAAGATCTTCACCGGCACCGTCAAGCGCATGGACAAGGGCGACATCATTGTCGAGTCCGGCCGCGTGGAAGGCCGTCTGCGCCGCAGCGAAATGATCCCCAAGGAAAACCTGCGCAGCGGTGACCGCGTGCGGGCCATGATCATGGAAGTGGACCTGACGCTGCGCGGCGCTCCCATCATCCTGTCGCGTTCGGCGCCTGAGTTCATGATCGAACTCTTCCGCCAGGAAGTGCCCGAGATCGAGCAAGGCCTGCTGGAGATCAAATCCTGCGCCCGTGACCCCGGCTCGCGTGCCAAGATCGCCGTGCTGTCCCATGACAAGCGCGTGGACCCCATCGGCACCTGCGTCGGCGTGCGTGGCACCCGTGTGAACGCGGTGACCAACGAGCTTGCTGGCGAGCGCGTGGACATCGTGCTGTGGTCCGAAGACCCGGCACAGTTCGTGATTGGCGCGCTGGCTCCGGCCAACGTGTCCTCCATCGTGGTCGATGAAGAAAAGCACGCCATGGATGTGGTCGTGGACGAGGAAAACCTCGCCATCGCCATCGGCCGTGGTGGTCAGAACGTGCGCCTGGCGTCCGACCTGACCGGCTGGAAGATCAACATCATGGACGCCGCTGAAAGCGCGCAAAAGCAGGCCAACGAGACCGATACGGCCCGCAAGCTGTTCATGGAAAAGCTCGATGTGGACGAGGAAATCGCCGACATCCTGATCTCCGAAGGCTTCAACAGCCTCGAAGAAGTGGCCTACGTTCCCCTGCAGGAAATGCTGGAGATCGAAAGCTTCGATGAAGACACCGTCAACGAGCTGCGGGCCCGTGCCAAGGACGCGCTGCTCACCATGGAAATTGCCCGTGAGGAAAGCGTGGAAGAGGTCTCCCAGGACCTGCGCGACCTCGAAGGCCTCACCCCTGAGCTGATTGCCAAATTGGCCGAAGGCGGTGTGCACACACGTGACGACCTGGCCGATCTGGCCATTGATGAACTGACCGACCTGACCGGACAGTCTGAAGAGGAAGCCAAAGCCTTGATCATGAAGGCGCGCGAACACTGGTTCGCGGGGCAAGAGTAAAGGTCAGGGAGGCACGAACCACATATGTCCAGTAACACTGTCGCCGAGTTCGCTACCGAACTCAAAAAATCGCCTGAAACCCTGCTCGACCAGCTCAAGGCTGCCGGCGTGGGCAAGGCTGCTCCCTCTGACGCGTTGACCGAGTCGGACAAGCAAAAGCTGCTTGCTTACCTGCAGGCCAGCCACGGTACGGCCTCGGCCGATCGCAAGAAGATCACGCTGGTCAAGAAGTCCACCAGCGAAATCAAGCAGGCGGACGCTACGGGCAAGGCCCGTACCATCCAGGTGGAAGTGCGCAAGAAGCGCACGTTCATTCAGCGCGACGAAGGTGCAGAGGCTGCTGCAGAGTCGCACGCCCCCGCTGCGGTGGAAGAACCCGCGGTGTCGAGTGAAGACCTTGAGCTGTCCCGCCGCGAGGAAGAAGCCCGCCGCCAGGCCGAGCTGATCCGCCGCCAGGAGGCGGAATTGGCCGAAAAACGTGCCGAGCGCGAAGCCCGCGAAAAGCGCGAGCGCGAAGCCGAAGAGCGTGCTGCCGCCTACGCTGCTCAGGAAGCCGAGAAGAAGGCCCAGGCTTCTGCCGTCAAGCAGGAAGCCACCCGCGAGCAGGCTGCCGAAGCCGCTGCACGCACGGCAGCACAGAACGAAGCCCGCGAAAAGGCTGCTGCCGAATCCAAGGCCCGCTCTGACGAAGAAGCCGCCCGTGCGGCCGACCTGGATGCACGTCGCCGCAAGGCCGAGGCAGAAGCTGCCGCCATTCGCTCCATGATGGCCACGCCCAAGAAGGCGGTCATGGTCGCCAAGAAGCCCGAAGAACCCAAGCCAGTGGCCAAGCCTGCTGCCGTGGGCGACGCCAAGAAGGGTACTTTGCACAAGCCGGCAGTCGGCACTGGCGTGGCGCGCGCCGGTGCTCCCGCTGCTGCTGGAGCGGGCGCGGGTGCGCCTGGCGCTGGCAAGGAAGTGAAGTCAGCCAAGCTGTCCTCCAGCTGGGCCAATGACACGGCCAAGAAAAAAGAAATCAAGACCCGCGGCGACAGCAGCGGCGGTGTCGGTCGCAACAACTGGCGTGGTGGCCCGCGTGGCCGCCGTGGCGACAACCGCGACCACCGTGACGATCATCAGCAGGCCGCACCGGTCGAAGCACGCATCATCGAAGTGCATGTGCCCGAGACCATCACCGTGGCTGAACTGGCGCACAAGATGTCCATCAAGGCCAACGAGGTCATCAAGGCGCTGATGAAGATGGGCCAGATGGTCACCATCAACCAGCCGCTGGACCAGGACACGGCCATGATCGTGGTGGAAGAGCTGGGCCACAAGGCCGTCGTGGCTGCGCTGGACGACCCGGAAGCCTTCACCGACGAAGATGCAGGCCAGCAAAACGCAGAACTGCTGCCGCGCGCTCCGGTCGTGACCGTGATGGGTCACGTGGACCATGGCAAGACCTCGCTGCTGGATTACATCCGCCGCGCCAAGGTGGCTGCGGGTGAAGCCGGTGGCATTACCCAGCACATCGGTGCCTACCACGTGGAAACGCCACGCGGCATGGTGTCGTTCCTCGACACCCCGGGTCACGAGGCTTTCACGGCCATGCGTGCCCGTGGTGCCCAGGCCACCGACATCGTGATTCTGGTGGTGGCCGCCGACGACGGCGTCATGCCCCAGACCAAGGAAGCCATCAAGCACGCCAAGGCTGCTGGTGTACCGATCGTGGTGGCCATCACCAAGGCTGACAAGCCTGATGCCAACCCCGACCGCGTCAAGCAGGAGCTGGTGGTCGAAGAGGTGGTGCCTGAAGAATACGGTGGCGATTCGCCCTTTGTGCCCGTGTCCTCCAAGACCGGCATGGGCATCGACACCCTGCTGGAGCAAGTGCTGCTGCAGGCCGAAGTGCTGGAACTCAAGGCGCCGGTGGATTCGCTGGCCAAGGGCCTCGTGATCGAAGCCCAGCTGGACAAGGGCCGCGGGCCTGTGGCCACGGTGCTGGTGCAGTCCGGTACGCTGAAGGTGGGCGATGTGGTGCTGGCTGGCCAGACCTATGGCCGCGTGCGCGCCATGCTGGACGAAAACGGCAAGGTCGCCAAGACGGCTGGCCCATCGATTCCGGTCGAAATCCAGGGTCTGACGGAAGTGCCGCAGGCGGGTGACGAATTCATGGTGTTGACGGACGAGCGCCGTGCCCGTGAGATCGCGACGTACCGTGCAGGCAAGTTCCGCAACACCAAGCTGGCCAAGCAGCAAGCCGCCAAGCTGGAAAACATGTTCGCCGACATGACGGCGGGTGAGGTCAAGACCCTGCCCATCATCGTCAAGGCGGACGTGCAAGGCTCGCAGGAAGCGCTGGCCCAGTCGCTGCTCAAGCTCTCGACCGACGAGGTCAAGGTGCAACTGGTGTACGCCGCTGTGGGCGCCATCAGCGAGTCCGACATCAACCTGGCGATCGCCTCCAAGGCCATCGTGATCGGCTTCAACGTGCGTGCCGATGCCGGTGCGCGCAAGCTGGCCGAAGGCAATGGCGTGGACCTGCATTACTACAGCATCATTTACGACGCTGTGGACGAGTTGCGTGTGGCGATGTCTGGCATGCTGGCTCCCGAGCAGCGCGAAGAAGTCATTGGTACGGCCGAGATCCGCACCGTGTTCGTGGCCTCCAAGATCGGTACTGTGGCGGGTTCGTACATCACGTCCGGCATGGTCCATCGCAACGCCAAGTTCCGTCTGCTGCGCGACAACGTGGTGGTCTACACCGGCGAAGTCGACTCGATCAAGCGCCTCAAGGACGATGTCAAGGATGTCAAGGAAGGCTTTGAGTGCGGTATCAAGCTCAAGAACTACAACGACATCAAGGAAGGCGATCAACTCGAGTTCTTTGACATCAAGGAAATCGCCCGGACGCTGTAAAGCCTCGGTGACGACGATATGGCTGCGAAGAAATCTTCCACCCCCAACCGCGCCTTCAAGGTGGCCGACCAGATCCAGCGTGATCTGACGGAGCTGATCGCGCGCGAGTTGAAAGACCCGCGCGTGGGCATGGTGACGCTGCAGGGCGTGGAGGTGACTCCCGACTACGCACATGCCAAGGTGTTCTTCAGCCTGTTGACGGGCGACCCTGTGGAAACGCAGGCGGCGCTCAACCAGGCGGCTGGATTCCTGCGCAATGGCTTGTTCAAGCGCCTGCACATCCACACCGTGCCTACGCTGCATTTCGTGTTCGATCGCACCTCCGAGCGTGCGGCCGACATGAACGCCTTGATCGCCAAGGCGGTGTCTTCGCGCGCCAAAGAGGATTAGTCCATGCACGCGCCACGCACCAGGGTGCAGCGGCGCCCTGTGCATGGGGTGTTGCTGCTCGACAAACCGCTCGGCCTTTCGAGCAATGACGCCTTGCAAAAGGCGAAATGGCTGCTGCGCGCCGAGAAAGCGGGCCATACAGGCACGCTGGATCCGCTCGCCACGGGCGTGTTGCCGCTGTGTTTCGGCGCCGCCACCAAGTTCAGCCAGCTGCAGCTGGATGCCGCCAAGACCTACGAGGCGATTGCGCTGCTCGGCACCACCACGACCACCGGCGATGCCGAGGGTGACGTGGTGCAACGCTGCGATGTAGATGCTGTCCAACTCACGCCAGAGCGCCTGGCGGCTGTGCAGCAAAAGTTCACGGGTCCCATCCGCCAGGTGCCGCCGATGCACAGCGCGCTCAAGAAGGACGGCAAGGCACTGTACGAATATGCACGCGCCGGTGTCACGGTGGAACGCGAAGCACGGGACGTGATCATTCATGCCCTCAAGCTGACGCTGGTGCATACGGATAAAGCGCAGGCAGCTATTAAAATGATAGTGACCTGCAGCAAGGGCACCTACATCCGTACGTTGGGTGAAGACATTGGCGCGGCATTGGGCTTCGGGGCTCACCTGACCTTCTTGCGCCGCGTCGACACTGGGGGCATTGGTGTGGAGCGCTGTGTCACGCTGGCCCAGCTGGAGGCCATGCCCGAGGCAGAACGCCTGGCCAGTCTGGAAGCGCCCGAGTCACTGCTGGCACAACACATGCGTGTCACGCTGGACGGTGAGAATGCAGCCCGATTCCTGTCGGGCGTGCGTCGCCGTGGCAACTGGCCCGATGCCAGTGCCGTGGCGGTGTTTGGCGAGAATCCCCCGGCGCTGCTGGGGGTGGGCCACATCGTGGGCGGGGAGCTGGTGCCGGACAGGCTCCTGAGTCCGCTGGAAATTCAACAAATTTTGGAAAGCACGCCGCATTCCGCGTCCATGGCGCACAGCGGCATATTGGAAAAACTATGACTAAACAAATCCGCAATATCGCCATCATTGCCCACGTTGACCATGGCAAAACCACCATGGTGGACCAGCTGCTGCGCCAGTCCGGCACCTTCGCCGACCACGAAAAGGTCGTCGATACCGTGATGGACAACAACGCGATCGAAAAGGAACGCGGCATCACCATCCTGGCCAAGAACTGCGCCGTGAGCTGGAAGGGCACGCACATCAACATCGTGGACACCCCCGGCCACGCGGACTTCGGTGGCGAAGTGGAACGTGCGCTGTCCATGGTGGACAGCGTGGTGCTGCTGATCGATGCGCAAGAAGGCCCCATGCCCCAGACGCGTTTCGTGACCAAGAAGGCCCTGGCGCTGGGCCTGCGCCCCATCCTGGTGGTGAACAAGGTGGACAAGCCCGGTGCCAACCCCGACAAGGTGGTGAACGCCGCGTTCGACCTGTTCGACAAGCTCGGTGCTACCGATGAACAGCTCGACTTCCCCGTGGTGTACGCCTCGGGCATCAACGGCTGGTCGTCGCTGGAAGAAGGCGCGCCCGGTGAGCAGTGGGGCCCCGACATGTCGGCCCTGTTCGACACCATCCTCTCGCACGTTCCGCCCAACACGGGCGATGCCAATGCGCCGCTGCAGCTGCAGATCTCTGCGCTGGACTTCTCCAGCTTCGTGGGCCGCATCGGCGTTGGCCGCATCAGCCAGGGTACCCTGAAGCCCATGCAGGACGTGATCGTCATGGAAGGCCCTGATGGCAAGGCCGTGAAGGGCCGTGTGAACCAGGTGCTGACATTCCAGGGCCTCGATCGCATGCAGACCCCCTTGGCGGGCCCTGGCGACATCGTGCTGATCAACGGCATTGAAGACATCGGTATCGGCGTGACCGTGACCGACCCCGCCAACCCTGCGCCGCTGCCCATGCTGAAGGTGGATGAGCCCACGCTGACCATGAACTTCTGCGTGAACACCAGCCCGCTGGCCGGCCGCGAAGGCAAGTTCGTGACCAGCCGCCAGATCTGGGACCGCCTGCAAAAAGAACTGCAGCACAACGTGGCCCTGCGCGTGAACGAAACCGACGAAGAAGGCATCTTCGAAGTGATGGGCCGTGGTGAACTGCACCTGACCATCCTTTTGGAAAACATGCGCCGCGAAGGTTACGAGCTGGCCGTGTCCAAGCCCCGCGTGGTGTTCAAGGACATCGACGGTGTCAAGCACGAGCCTATCGAGCTGGTGACGGCCGACATCGAAGAAGGCCACCAGGGCGGCGTGATGCAGGCCCTGGGCGAGCGCAAGGGCGAACTGGTGAACATGGAGTCCGACGGCCGTGGCCGCGTTCGCCTGGAGTACCGCATCCCGGCCCGTGGCCTGATCGGTTTCACCAACGAATTCCTGAACCTGACGCGCGGCTCCGGCCTTATCAGCAACATCTTCGACAGCTACGAGCCGCACAAGGGCGACATCGGCGGCCGCAAGAACGGCGTGCTGATCTCCATGGACGACGGTGAAATCTTCACCTACGCGTTGGGCAAGCTGGACGACCGTGGTCGCATGTTCGTGAAGGCCAACGACCCTGTGTATGAAGGCATGATCGTCGGCATCCACAGCCGTGATAACGACCTGGTGGTGAACGCCACACGTACCAAGCAGCTGACCAACTTCCGCGTGTCCGGCAAGGAAGACGCGATCAAGATCACGCCTCCGATCGACCTCACGCTCGAATACGGCGTGGAGTTCATCGAGGACGACGAACTGGTCGAAATCACGCCCAAGTCCGTGCGCCTGCGCAAGCGCTATCTGACCGAAAACGAGCGCAAGCGCGCCTCCCGTTCTTGATAAGCTCAGCGTTTCCGAAAGGGCCACTGCCACGCAGTGGCCTTTTTTCCGTCTGAACCCTGAACAAACCATGTTGAAACTCACCCATACCCGGGCGGTGCTGCTGATGGTGGCGGTGACCCTGATGTGGTCCATTGCCGGCGTGGTCACGCGCCACCTGGAGCATGCGGCAAGTTTTGAAGTGACCTTCTGGCGCAGCTTTTTCACGTTGCTGTCGCTGCTGGTCATCTTGCCCGCGCTGCAGGGCAGGGCGGTGTTTGCCTCCATGCGCCACAGTGGCCGTGCGTTGTGGATCTCTGGCGTGTGCTGGAGCGTGATGTTCACGGCGTTCATGGTGGCGCTGGTTCTCATGCCGGTGGCCAATGTGCTGGTTACGATGGCCGTGGGGCCGCTGCTCACAGCGCTGTTTGCAAGGGTGTTCATCGGCCATCACATCGCCCCGCGCACCTGGGCTGCGATTGCCGTGGCGGGGCTGGGTATTGCGTGGATGTATGGTTCGCAGATGGCGGGCCTCCCTCTGGCGGGAACGCTGGTGGCGCTGTGCGTGCCTGTGGCCGCTGCCATCAATTGGACGGTGGTACAACATTCGCAGCGCCATGGCCATGCGGTGGACCTGGTGCCTGCGGTGTTGGTCGGCGCAGTGATTTCGGTGGTGGCCACGTTGCCACTGGCGCTGCCTTTTCAGGCGTCGGCCCACGACCTGGGCCTGTTGGCCTTGCTGGGCGTGGTGCAATTGGCCATCCCTTGTGTGCTGGCCGTGCGCTGCGGGCGCGTGCTCAAGGCGCCCGAGATGGCGCTGCTCGGGCTGCTTGAAGTGATCTTTGGCATCTTGCTGGCATGGCTGGGCGCGGGCGAAAAGCCTGGCACGGCGGTGCTGACGGGGGGCGCACTGGTGATCGGTGCGCTGGTTTTCAATGAACTGTTGGGTTGGAAGGAACAAAAATGACGGAGACGGTCGTGTCTGAAGTATTGAGCGAAGTGCGTGGCCAGGTGGGCTTCATTACCCTGAACCGCCCGCGTGCGCTCAATGCCTTGTCGCTGGGTATGGTGCGTGACCTGATGGGCATCCTGCTGGCATGGCAGAACGATGCGCGGGTGCTGGCCGTGGCCATCCGTGGCAGCAACAAGGAAGGCCCGTTTGGTGCTTTCTGCGCAGGCGGCGATATCCGCTTTCTGCACCAGGCAGGTAGCCAGGGCAACCCGCTGATCGAGGACTTCTTCACCGAGGAATACGCGCTCAACCACCTGATCCACAACTACGCCAAGCCCTATATCGCCTTCATGGATGGCATCGTGATGGGGGGCGGCATGGGCATCAGCCAGGGCGCCGCCCTGCGCGTAGTGACCGAGCGCACCAAGATGGCCATGCCCGAGACGGCGATTGGCCTGTTCCCGGACGTGGGCGGGGGTTACTTCCTGAGCCGCTGCCCGGGCCGCGTGGGCGAGTGGCTGGCACTGACCGGCGACACCATCGGCGCGGGAGATGCCATTGCCTACCAGCTGGCCGATGGCTGCCTGCCGTCAGACCGGCAGGCCGCGGTGTGGGATGCGCTGGCTACCCAAAGCTTTGCAGATGGCGCGGCCATCAAGGCCTATGTTGCTTCTCAATTTGTAGCATCTCAGGCAAGCGGTACTAGCGCTCTGGCCGATATTGACCAATATTTTGCGCTGCCGACCGTCGGCGAGATCGTGCGGGCACTCGAGGCCGCCGACAGCGACTGGGCACGCACCACGGCCGCCACGCTGCGCAAGCGTTCGCCACTGATGCTGCATGTGGTGCTGGAGCAGATTCGCCGCGCCCGTGCGATGGGCCTGGCCGACGACCTGCGCATGGAGCGCGATATGGTGCGTCACTGCTTTTTCCTGCGCCCAGGACAGAGTGAGACCGTGGAAGGCATCCGCGCCCTGGCCGTGGACAAGGACCATGCGCCTCAGTGGAATCCAGGCCGCATTGAAGATGTGACGCCGGAGATGGTGGCACCGTTCTTTGCCAGCCCCTGGCCGGTGCAGTCGCACCCGCTGGCTGCATTAGCGTGATTGGATGGCATCGGCTTGAATTGAGCCGATGCGGTGTTCAGGATGGCTGAATGCTGTCTGGCAGCTAGAACAGTTTTCTACCGCAGGAATCTAATCAAAGCTCGGAGTACTTGCGATAGTCCCACGCGGCTTCAGAGTAGTCCATGCTGTTGGCCAGGCTGTAGGGGGCAATGAGGTCCTTTGCCTGCCGTTGAGAGTGCCATTTGAGTTCGCGCAACCAGCAGTCTTTGCATTGATCCCACATGCATGGAGTGCCAAATCCTGCCCGCAATGAATGCATGCGTGGGCCATTCCAAAGATCCCATAGAGAGTTTTTATGGGTCAGGTGGCCTACTTGTTCTCCATAGTGCTTTCCACAGGTGATCACTTCCCCGTCTGCCATGATGATCGCAGTGCGATGCATCCAGTTGCACTCTGGTTCTCGCAAAGCAATCGAGGTCTCCCTGTCCCATGTATGGGACGGCAAGGCGTGGGCTAAATCGTGTTGAGCAGGGGGCGTAGATGCCTGGCTTTGCGCTGAGCCTGCCGGGCTTTCATCCCGATGGGCCGTGGCTTCTGCTGCCTTGGGTGCTTGCTGTGTCGTTGTGTTTGGCTCCATGCCTTTGGCGTCGCTGGCGGTATGTTTCAGGTCATTCGGTGATACCAGTCGGATGGGGATTACAGCTATTGATTTGGACTCGGGTGCCATCATTAGCGGTGGGCTCTCGTGCCGTATGCCAAGGCGATCCATTTCCGCATAGGCTTCACTCAGGGCTGCATTAGCTTCTTCTGGGTAGTCCAGCAGGCTTTCGGATCGTTCCTTGTCTTGGAATACCACCAGATGTCTGAGCGAGATGAGGTCGGGTTCGAATTCGGCAATTCGTCTGACGAAATCAGGCACTTCTGCCACATTGTTGCGTTTGAGCGTCCAAGAGATTGTGAGTTGCGGGCGCCGTGACAAAGGGGCCGTGTTCCTCAGCTCATGGTAGTAACGCAGATTGTCCAGCACGGTCTCAAATTTGGCTCCAGCGCGGTTCGTTTCAAACGTTGCGGCAGTGTTGCCGTCGAAAGAGAAAATCAACTCGTGTACCCATGGCATCAAGCCCGCGTTAAAGCGTTGTCGCACGCGCGTACCGTTGGTCACGCAACTCATGCGCACGTCGTGTTCGCGTAGTTGTTGAGTGACAGCATTCCATAGTTCATCGCTTGCCAGAGTGGGCTCGCCTCGGCCCACCAAGCTCACCACCGAAACGTGTGGAAAAGTCTCCTGAGCCAGTTGCATGAAGTTCTCAACGGGCATTTCTGGGCTGCAGTTGTGATGTTTGTGCAGATGTGGCATTCCATGGGAACTGCAGTGTGGGCAGCGCAGATTGCACACAGGTGTCAACTCAATGGAGACTGACTCTGGGTAGTGTGGCAAATTGACCCGGCGGCTCGACTCGCTGATCCTGACTTGCTCGCGCACCCATTGCCGGTGGGCTACGCGCTTGGCATGCTGAGTGAGCGTGGTGTCATGTGTTTCACTGACTAGCCGCATTTCCATCAATTGCCATGTGCCTTGCGAATAGGGCAACCCATCAATTCGTATCCGCAGGCAGCCACTGGCTCTCGCTGCCTGTAGAACTGCATCGGGCAACGCGATTTGCAAACGCTGTGGACTGAATCGTTCGCGCACCTCGAAACACACAACCGCATCTTCACTGAATTGCGCCCACGGGTGTGTGGTGTAGTAGAGCTTGCTATACAGGTAACGCCCCAACTCGGCACGTGTTCCGTCCAGCTGTAACGTGACTTCCAGCAGTGCATCGTCAGCACCCACGGACATCTTCGGGAGAATGAGACTTTCTCCACCCTGCGCTTGGGCCGGCAAGCTCTTCACCGCCATCAGCTCATAGGAGGTCGCAGTGATAAATTTTGCGAGATCAGGCGCGAAAGACTTTACCGAACGGGCTGCTGTATGGGGAATTGACTTTAGTCGCTGGGCCAAGAGTTTTGGCATGGGTCATTGCCTTTATGGGTTGGTGCTTCAGCCTGAACAGGCTTGATTTCATCTGTATCGAGGCTCTGAACGCGTGAGTCACTGCAAGCGAATTTAAGTGCTTTATACAATGTGTTTGCAATCCTGATTCAGGTGTCTTGCTGAATCGTTTTGTGCTGCTGCAAGTTCAGCGCATGGCAAGGCGTCTTGCGCAATGTCGCATCCAAAAGCAGGACCTAAATGATTGAGGACGTAAACGCCCGATGGGTTGCATCGGGCGTTTACGTTTTGCGCTCTCTGATTCAAGGAGTCAGTTCAGTGGCCCAACCCAGAGGCGGCAGTGAAGCCGAGATTATTTTTCTCGTTTCCCCGCAGGCATCCCTGTAGTCCCTGTCTCGACTGTTTGTGCTGCGCAGAGTAGTGAATGCGTTTGTCTCAGCGATTGCGGCTTTTCATGGCGCGCTCCACCTCGCGCTTGCCTTCGCGATCTTTGATGGTGTCGCGCTTGTCGTGCTCGGCCTTGCCTTTGGCCAGGGCGATCTCGCACTTCACGAAGCCGTTCTTCCAGTGCAGGTTGATGGGTACCAGCGTATAGCCCTTTTGCTCGACCTTGCCAATCAGGCGCTTGATGTCGTCCTTCTTGAGCAGCAGCTTCTTGGTGCGTGCCGATTCGGGGTTGACATGGGTGGACGCTGTCTTGAGCGGCATGATCAGGCAGCCGAGCAGATACAGCTCGCCATCGCGGATCAGCACGTAGCCATCGGTCAGCTGCACCTTGCCTTCGCGCAGCGCCTTGACCTCCCAGCCGTGCAGCACCATGCCCGCCTCGTGGCGCTCCTCGAAGAAGTAGTTGTAGGCCGCTTTCTTGTTGTCGGCAATGCGGGAGGTGGGATCGGGTTTTTTGGCCATGTAGATCAGATGCGGCGCCCTGCGGGAGAAAAAAGGTCTCCCTACATACAATTGTGGCCGTTCAGAGACCCGTGATTCTAGTTTCCCCGGCCCGCCTTTCCCCTTCGAAAGCCCCGCGCCAGTTGCCTGCATGAAAACCGTCCACAAGTCCGTCCTCATTTGGTACAGCCCCGAAGAGATGTTTGCCCTGGTCACCGGGGTGGAGCACTACCCGCAGTTCCTGCCCTGGTGCGACCGCGCCGCAGTGCTGGAGCAGACCGGCGAGGGCATGACCGCCGAGGTGGGCATTGCATTCAGCGGCATTCGCCAGACCTTTGTCACGCGCAACACGCACGAAGTGGGCAGGCGTGTGCAGATGCATCTGGTGAAAGGACCGTTCTCACGGCTGGACGGGGATTGGCACTTTCATCCCGTGGGGGACGGCACGCAGCGTGCGTGCAAGGTGGAGTTGATGCTGAACTATGGGTTTGACAGTGCTGCGTTGGCCACGCTGGTGGGGCCGGTGTTTGACCGCATCGCAGGGAGCATGGTCGATGCCTTCGTCAAGCGAGCGGAACAGGTCTATGGCTGAGGCGGGGGGAGGTGCTTCGGCGACCATCGCTATCACCGTCATCGTCTGTCTGGCTCCGCGCGAGGTGCGTGAGTGGACTCTGGATTTGCCGGTGGGCGCCACGGTAGCGGATGCCCTGCACGCCAGCTGCGGGATGGCCACGCTGTCCGCGCTGGAGGAGGGGGGCGCACCGTGCGTCGGTATCTGGGGCCGTGCTGCCAATCTGGATGGGGTGTTGCAGCCCCAGGACCGCGTAGAAATCTACCGACCTTTGAAGGTGGACCCCAAGGTAGCACGGCGGGAGCGCTTTGCCCGACAGGGGGCGCGCACTACAGGACTCTTTGCGCGCCGCCGACCAGGGGGCAAGTCAGGCTACTGATACTGCTGAGTTGATCCGCGCGGTAGCGGAGCAGCATGCAGCTCAGCGTACGCAGTCGGCCGCGACAATCTCGTCGATGCGCTTGGCTTCGGCCGCGCGGGCGGGGCCATCCAGGAAGATTTTTTCACCCTGGGCGTTCGCTTGTGTGATGGGCTTGCCAGCATCGAACGCTGCTTTGGCTGCGCGTGCGCGGGTGCAGTTTTCAGCCTTGGCCTTGGCGATCTTTTCGTCCTCGGCCTTTTTCTTGGCGGCTTCTGCGGCCTCGGCCTGGGCCTTCTTCTCTTCCAGCTCCTTGTCCTTGCCTGCACCTGGGGCGCTGGCAGCGGTCTTGGGGGCTGCAGCAGCAGCTGCGGGCGCTGCGTCAGAGGCTGCTGGCGCGGCCGGCACTGCAGTCCGTACCGGGCGGTTGCCCCCAGGCTGTTTCAGGATGCTTTTTTCGGGGATATCGGGTGGTGGCGGACGATCGCTGAAGACTTTGCGCCCGTCTTTGTCTGTCCACTGCCATTGCGCCGCCGCGCCCATGGCCCAGGTGCAGGCCACGGCCAGCAGGAGAAGCTTGTGCATTTTCATGCGGGCAAGTTTATCCATGTGATTCCCCCCCCGCCAGTGCGTTGCAGATGGGTGGGCGCGTTTTCACCACACGCGGCGCGGGTACAATCCGTTTTTTGGAGCTTTCTCATGCGCCTTCTTGGAAAAGCGCTCACCTTCGACGATGTGTTGCTGGTGCCAGCGTACTCCCAGGTCCTGCCCAAGGACACGTCCCTCGCGACGAAACTCTCCCGCAATATCCAACTGAACCTGCCGCTCGTGTCCGCCGCCATGGACACCGTGACCGAGGCGCGCCTGGCCATCGCCATCGCCCAGGAGGGCGGCATCGGCATCGTGCACAAGAACCTCACCGCGCAAGAACAGGCCGCCCATGTGGCCAAGGTCAAGCGCTACGAGTCTGGCGTGCTGCGCGACCCCGTGGTCATCACCCCCGAGCACACCGTGCTGCAGGTGCTCCAGCTGTCCGAACAACTGGGCATCTCTGGCTTTCCCGTGTGCGACGGCGGCAAGGTGGTGGGTATCGTCACCGGCCGCGACCTGCGCTTCGAGACCCGTTACGACGTCAAGGTCCACCAGATCATGACCCCGCGCGAGAAGCTCATCACGGTCAATGAAAAAGAGGGCACCACGCCGGCCGAAGCCAAGGCGCTGCTCAACAAGCACAAGCTCGAACGCATCCTGGTCGTGAACGACGCCTTTGAACTCAAGGGCCTGATCACGGTGAAGGACATCACCAAGCAGACCAGCTTTCCCAACGCTGCCCGCGATACCGCAGGCCGCCTGCGCGTAGGCGCGGCGGTGGGTGTGGGTGAAGGCACCGAAGAACGCGTTGAAGCGCTGGTCAAGGCCGGTGTGGATGCCATCGTGGTGGACACGGCCCACGGCCACAGCAAGGGCGTGATCGACCGCGTGCGCTGGGTCAAGCAGAACTACCCGCAGATCGACGTGATCGGCGGCAACATCGCGACCGGCGCTGCAGCCCTGGCACTGGTTGAGGCCGGTGCGGATGCGGTCAAGGTCGGTATCGGCCCAGGTTCCATCTGTACCACCCGCATCGTGGCGGGTGTGGGCGTGCCCCAGATCATGGCCATCGACAACGTGGCCACGGCCCTCAAGGGCACCGGCGTGCCGCTGATCGCGGACGGCGGTATTCGCTACAGCGGCGACATCGCTAAGGCCCTGGCCGCTGGCGCTGGGACGGTGATGATGGGCGGTATGTTTGCGGGCACTGAAGAAGCGCCGGGCGAAGTCATCCTGTTCCAGGGCCGCAGCTACAAGAGCTACCGCGGCATGGGCTCCATTGGCGCCATGCAGCAGGGCAGTGCCGACCGCTACTTCCAGGAATCGAGCACCGGCAATCCCAATGCCGACAAGCTGGTGCCTGAAGGCATCGAAGGTCGCGTGCCCTACAAGGGCTCCATGGTCAGCATCGTCTACCAGATGGCTGGCGGCGTGCGTGCCTCCATGGGCTACTGCGGTTGCGCCACGATCGAAGAGATGAACAACAAGGCCGAGTTCGTCGAGATCACCACTGCTGGTATCCGCGAAAGCCACGTGCACGATGTGCAGATCACCAAGGAAGCGCCGAACTACCGCGCTGACTGATCGTTGCAAACCGATCTGGCCTGATTGAAAAAATCTGGTCAGACTGATATAGTCTGGTCTGAATTCACCATTCAGGCCAGACTTTTTTATTTATGCAGTCCGTTGGCATCTACGAAGCAAAAAGCAAGTTCTCTGCCTTGATCGAACTGGTCGAGCAGGGCGAGGAAGTGCGCATCACCCGCCATGGCAAAGAGGTGGTGCGCATGCTGCCGGTGCGCCGCCGCCCAGTGATTTCTGACGAACAGATTGCGCGCGAACTGGGTCAGATGGACGTGTTGCATGCCAGCATTCAACCCGCTGGGTCAACAACAGTGGATGGCTTGCGCCGTGCGGGGCGGAGCACTGCATGACCGCTTTCGTGCTTGATGCCTCGGTCACTGCCGCCTGGTTGTTGCCGGACGCGGCCAGCGAACACACCCGCCGCCTGTACGCCCTGATCCGCCGCGATGAGGTCGAGCCGCAGGCGCCCAACCTCTGGCACTGGGAGTGCCACAACATACTGGCCACCGGTGTGAACAGCGGGCGCATTCCAGCCGCTTCCGTCGAAGGCCTGTGGGGCGTGCTCGAAGCCATTCGTCACCGCGTCGAATTGCACGAACTGGCCCCCGCCCAGCACAAAGCCGTGCTGGACGTGGCATTGGAAACCGGCCTGCCCACCTTTGATGCTGCGTACCTGTGGCTGGCGCGCTCGCTGCGCCTGCCTCTGGCCACCTTTGATTCTCACCAGATCGCTGCCGCCCAGCGCAGCGGCGTCCCGCTTCTTGATCTCTCCAGCCTCTGACGGACCACCACCATGCAACACCAGAAAATTCTCATCCTCGATTTCGGCTCGCAAGTCACCCAGCTCATCGCCCGCCGCGTGCGCGAGGCCCATGTGTACTGCGAGGTGCACCCCTGCGACGTGACCGACGAGTGGATCCGCGACTATGCCAAGGACGGCTCGCTCAAGGGCGTGATCCTGTCGGGCAGCCACGCCAGCGTGTACGAGGTTGATGACAAGGCGCCGGATGCGGTGTTTGAACTCGGCATCCCCGTGCTGGGCATCTGCTACGGCATGCAGACCATGGCCCAGCAGCTGGGTGGCAAGGTCGAGGGTTCCAACACCCGCGAATTTGGCTACGCCGAAGTGCGCGCCCATGGCCACACCGAACTGCTCAAGGGCATCGAAGACTTCGCCACGCCCGAAGGCCACGGCATGCTCAAGGTGTGGATGAGCCACGGCGACAAGGTCACTGCCTTGCCCCCGGGCTTCAAGGTGATGTGCTCCACACCCTCATGCCCCATCGCTGGCATGGCCGACGAAAGCCGCCACTACTACGCCGTGCAGTTCCACCCTGAAGTCACACACACCGTGCAGGGCCGCGCTTTGCTGGAGCGTTTTGTGCTGGGCATCTGCGGCACCCGTGCCGACTGGGTCATGGGCGACTACATCGAAGAGGCTGTGCAAAAGATCCGCGAGCAAGTGGGCGCTGAGGAGGTGATCCTCGGCCTGTCGGGCGGCGTGGATTCGTCCGTGGCTGCCGCGCTGATCCACCGCGCCATTGGTGACCAGCTCACCTGCGTGTTTGTGGACCACGGCCTGCTGCGCCTGAACGAAGGTGACATGGTTATGGACATGTTCGAGGGCAAGCTGCACGCCAAGGTCATCCGCGTGGACGCCAGCGACCTGTTCCTGGGCAAGCTGGCGGGGGTGAGCGAGCCCGAGCAAAAGCGCAAGATCATCGGCGGCCTGTTTGTGGACGTGTTCAAGGCCGAGGCCGCCAAGCTCAAGGCAGGCACCGGTGGCCACAAGGGCGCCACCTTCCTGGCCCAGGGCACGATCTACCCCGACGTGATCGAATCCGGCGGCGCCAAGAGCAAGAAGGCCGTCACCATCAAGAGCCACCACAACGTGGGCGGCCTGCCCGAGCAGCTGGGCCTGAAACTGCTGGAGCCGCTGCGCGACCTGTTCAAGGACGAAGTGCGCGAACTGGGCGTGGCCCTGGGTCTGCCGCCCGACATGGTCTACCGCCATCCGTTCCCCGGCCCGGGCCTGGGCGTGCGCATTCTGGGCGAGGTGAAGAAGGAATACGCCGACCTGCTGCGCCGTGCGGATGCGATCTTCATCGAAGAGCTGCGCAACTTTGTGGACGATGCCACTGGCAAGACCTGGTACGACCTCACAAGCCAGGCCTTCACCGTATTCCTGCCCGTCAAGAGCGTGGGCGTGATGGGCGACGGCCGCACCTATGACTACGTTGTGGCACTGCGCGCCGTGCAGACCAGCGACTTCATGACCGCCGACTGGGCTGAACTGCCTTATGCGCTGCTCAAGAAGGTGTCCGGCCGCATCATCAACGAGGTGCGTGGCATCAACCGCGTGACGTACGACGTGAGCAGCAAGCCGCCAGCGACGATTGAGTGGGAGTGAGTGCGGGTAAATCAAAATACTGTTTATTTAAACAGTATTAGCGCACAATGCGATGGATCTTCCGGAGCTTTGTGTGCCATGTCCCAGCTTCACGATCTCTACTATTTTCTTTCCCCTACGCCGCTTGCCGCCGAGATGGCCAAGAGGTTACTGCAGCGCCTCCAAGGACCCTGTGGGGCGGGCAGAGGCGAGCCCATGCCCTTGGATCGGCTGCACATCACGCTCCATTACCTGGGGCGCTTCCTGAACAGCATCCCCCGAGAGGTAGTCGACTTGGCGCTGGCGGCGGGTAGCGCCATGGACTACGAACCGTTTGGGGTCCGCCTCGACGTGCTGCAGTCCCGGGGTGGCTTTGAAAAGGGGACTTTCGGCACCGTCGAGCTGGCGCCACAAGCGGGCGCTGCGCGTGAATTGCGAGGATTTCAACATGCGCTTGGCAGCACGATGCGCCGCTTGGGGTTTGCAGAAACTCAGATCCGCAGCCATTTCCACCCGCACATGACTTTGCACTACAAGCACGCACGCATTGACCCAATGGTGGTTGCTCCCGTGGCGTGGACCGTGACGCAGTTTGCCTTGGTAGACAGCCTCTACGGCCTGAGCAGGCATGATGTGCTCGCGCACTGGACCTTGAAGGCACGGCAACAGGTCTTTCTTGACTGGTGATGTTGCGAAGCAAGCGGATACCAATGCGTACTCGCTGTGCTGCGTCGTGGTGCGGAAGCTTCCGCGGCTACCATCCTTTGAGGTCATTGGCTCTCTCATTTCTTCATGACGACACTTCACGATTTCTGGCCCGGTTGTGGTTTCCAAACGCTGGATCGCGATGCCCGTGGCTGGCTGCCCCCCACCGACGGATACCTGCGTTGGCTGCTGGCCCGACCAGAGCTGGCGCTGGTGCCGGAGTCGTGCGCTGCAGAGATCGCACTGCATGAATCGCTCAAGGTGTCACCCGCGCGGGCGGTCACCTCTGCGGAGCCGGCTGCATTGCAAGACGACGACGCCCGCGAGAACTACACCGTGTTCCTGCGCTTCCGAGATGGCCTGCTGGCCGCTGGCACGCTGGAGGCGTACTACCTGGAACTCATGCGCAGCGGGGTGGTGAACGTGCCTGCCGTGTTCATCGACGCCGTGGTGCAGGCGCTGCTGCGCAACCTGCTGGACGACTGCAACGACGCCTTCGAAGCCCGCGCCGCCGAGATGCTGTTTCGGCCGCAGCGCATCACCTTGCAAGACGGGCAAATGCTGGCAGGCGACCGTGTGACGCTCGACATGCTCAACGAGACCGCGGGCCTGGGCGAGGTGGGACGCTTGCTGTTGCAAAGCGGTGCACTGCAGCCCACGGCGCAGGTCAAGGTGCTGTCGGCCGACAATGCGGCGCAATATTGGCAGGAGAGTGACCGCCACCACTTTCTGCTCGACCTGACCCATGAGCTGACACAGGACCTGAGCCATGGCCTGACCTTCAAGATGACCCGCGCCCGATCCGGCCTGAAGGCCCTGGCCCGGGTGCTGGAGCGCTGGGTCGCCCACTTGCTGGGCGTGCAGGTGTTGATCGAGCCTGTGCACGAGGTGACCGACAGCGCCTGGCGCTGGCATGTGGGGCTGGATGTGGAGTCCACCGCCATCCTCAACGACCTGTACCAGGACCGGCCCGTGGAGTCTGAGCGCATGGCGCGGCTGGTGAGTCTGTTCACGCTGACTTTTGCCAACCCGGCCGAGATGCGCCCCGATGTGGCGGGCAAGCCCGTGTATCTGGGTTTGGCGACCAACGTCGAGGGTGTCGTGCGCATCAAGCCGCAGAACCTCTTGCTCAATCTGCCGCTGGCATCGCCATCTTGAGTGCTATTGAATCAATAGCTGCTAGCGCATGAAAAATATGCGCTAGCGGCCAATTTGATTCAAATTTCTCCCTGACGGATGACAACCAAGTGCCGTGCGCTCATCCAATGGTCATCAGGCTCGCATTGCCCCCTGCCGCCGCCGTGTTCACGCTCAACGCGCGTTCGATGAGCAGGCGCTCCAGCGGGATATCGGTCGCGCCGGGCTGGAGCGCAGTCACGCCCACGATGGGTCCGGTGCGGCGGGTGAGGGCGGTGCACACCGCATGCAGGGATGGGGCGTCGCCGTGGTGCAGCACGGCGTCCAGCGCCTGCGTGCCGTCGTTCAGTGTGTTGTCCTGTAGCAGAACCTGCGCCTGCACCAGCGTGGGTAGCTGTGTGCGGAGGTGGGCCTGGGCCGTGGGCCACAGGGCGGTGCCGCCGCTGGCAAGCACGGCAGCCGTCTGCACCAGGAGGTCTTCCGTGCTTTGCGCTAGACACAGCGCGCGGGCACGGGGCGCCAGGGTGTAGACGTTGCGCTCGCCGGTGGGGCCTGGCAGGGTGCGGGCGGTGCCGATTTGGGTTTGCTGGGTGAAGCGCTGGCACGTGGCGGCCAGCGCGGCGTTGCCTTGTCGTTGCGCCCATTGGTCCAGCGTGGTCAGCGGTGCCAGCAGGCGCTCGCGCCGCTCGGTGTCGGGTGGGCTTAAGCGATCTGCTTCGGCAAAGGTGCGTGCCAGCGCATCGGCCGGGCGCTGCGACAGCAGACGCAGCAGATACAGCGGCCCGCCGGCCTTGGGCCCCGTACCCGACAGGCCTTCGCCGCCAAAGGGCTGCACGCCCACCACGGCGCCCACCATGTTGCGGTTGACGTACACGTTGCCAGCATGGGCCCGGTTCACCACGCGGGCAATGGTTTCGTCGATGCGGGTGTGCACACCTTGCGTCAGGCCGTAGCCGGTGGCGTTGATCTGGTCGAGCAGGCGATCCAGGTCGTCGCGCGCGTAGCGCACCAGGTGCAGCACGGGGCCGAAGACTTCGCGTTGCAGCTCGCCGATGTGGTTCAGCTCGATCAGCGTGGGGGGCACAAAGGTGCCTTGGTGGGTCGCGGTCGCAAGGTGCTGCGGGTGCTGGAACACGCGGTGGCCTTGGGCCTTGAATTTTTCGATGTGCTGGGTGATGCCCGTTTGCGCTTCGGCATCGATCACCGGGCCCACGTCCACACGCAGCGCCCCGGGGTTGCCCACGCGCAGTTCGCCCATGGCGCCTTGCAGCATCTCGACCACGCGGTCGGCAGCTTCTTCTTGCACGCACAGCACGCGCAGGGCGGAGCAGCGCTGGCCTGCGCTGTCAAAGGCGGACGACACCGCGTCGCCCACCACCTGTTCGACCAGGGCGGACGAGTCCACGATCATCGCGTTCTGCCCACCGGTCTCTGCAATCAGCGGGATGGGGCGGCCTGCAGCGTCCAAGCGCCCGGCCACGGTGCGCTGCAGGATGCGCGCCACCTCGGTGGAGCCGGTGAACATCACGCCCATCACGCGGGTGTCGCCAACCAGGCGGGCGCCCACGGTTTCGCCCTGGCCGGGCAGCAGTTGCACGGCGGCGCGGGGCACACCGGCCTGCCACAGCAGGCGCACGGCCTCGGCGGCGATCAGCGGGGTTTGCTCGGCGGGCTTGGCCAGCACCGGGTTGCCTGCGGCCAATGCGGCGGCGACTTGCCCCATGAAGATGGCGAGCGGGAAGTTCCAGGGGCTGATGCAGGCCACGGGGCCCAGCGGGAGGTGGGTGGCGTTGTCGAAGGTGCTTTGCACCTGGGCTGCGTAGTAGCGCAGGAAGTCCACGGCTTCGCGCACTTCGGCGATGGCGTTGCTGGCGCTCTTGCCCGCTTCGCGCATCAGCAGGCCCAGCAGGGGCTGCATGCGGGCCTCCAGCAGGTCGGCGGTGCGCAGCAGGGCGGCAGCGCGCTCGGCGGGCGGCGTGGCGGCCCAGGGGGCTGCGGCGGCCTCGGCATGTGCCAGGGCTTGGTCCACATCGGCGGTGGTGGCCTCTTGCACCTGGCCCACGATGTCGCTGTGGTCGGCGGGGTTGTGCACGGGCTGCATGGGGCCTGTGGGGGCATTAGCGCCCAGCAGGGGGGCAGCGGTCCAGGCATGGGCGGCAGTGGCTTGCAGGGCGGTGGCCAGTTCGGTCAGCGTGTTTTCGTTCGACAAATCCAGCCCGCGCGAGTTGGTGCGGTGCGCGCCATACAGGCCCTGGGGCGTGGCAATGCGCGGGTGAGGCAAGCCCGCAGTGCCTTCTGCCGCAGCTTGCTGGTCCATCACTTGCACGGGGCTGCGTACCAGCTCATCCAGCGCAATCGTTTCGTCGGCAATGCGGTTCACAAACGAGGTGTTGGCGCCGTTTTCGAGCAAACGGCGCACCAAATAGGCCAGCAGCGTTTCGTGCGTGCCCACGGGGGCGTAGATGCGGCACGGGCGGCCCAGCTTGCCCGCAGTGATGGCACCCACCACCTGCTCATACAGCGGCTCGCCCATGCCGTGCAGGCACTGGAACTCGTATTGCCCCGCGTAGTAGTTGCTGCCCGCCAGTTGGTAGATGGTGGCCACCGTCTCGGCGTTGTGGGTGGCGAACTGGGGGTACACGGCTTCGGGCGCGGACAGCAGCTTCTTGGCGCAGGCGATGTACGAAATGTCGGTGTGCACCTTGCGGGTGTAGACGGGGTAGTCCTCCAGGCCATCGACCTGGGCGCGCTTGATTTCGCTGTCCCAGTACGCGCCCTTGACCAGGCGCACCATCAGCCGGCGCTGGGTGCGGCGGGCCAGGTCCACGACATAGTCGATGACGAACGGGCAGCGCTTTTGGTAGGCCTGGATGACAAAGCCAATGCCGTTCCAGCCCGCCAGCGTGGGCTCGTGGCACAGGCGCTCCAGCAGGTCCAGCGACAGCTCCAGGCGGTCGGTTTCTTCGGCGTCGATGTTCAGGCCAATGTCGTACTGCTTGGCCAGGGCCGTGAGGCGCAACACCAGCGGGTACAGCTCATCCATCACACGGCCAAACTGTGCGCGGCTGTAGCGCGGGTGCAGGGCCGAGAGCTTGATGGAGATGCCAGGCCCTTCGTAAATGCCGCGCCCGGCAGAGGCCTTGCCAATCGCGTGGATGGCCTGCTCGTAAGAGGCGTAGTAGTGCTTGGCGTCTTCGCTGGTCAGCGCGGCCTCACCCAGCATGTCGTACGAATAGCGAAAGCCCTCGGCCTCCATCGTGCGGGCGTTGCGCAGCGCTTCGTCGATGGTTTCACCGGTCACAAACTGCTCGCCCATCATGCGCATGGCCATGTCCACGCCCTTGCGGATCAGCGGCTCGCCGCCCTTGCCGATCAGGCGGCTGAGCGATGCCCCAAGGCTGCCCTCGCTGTGCGTGGCCACCAGCTTGCCGGTAATCAGCAGGCCCCAGGTGGCGGCGTTGACGAACAGCGACGGGCTCTTGCCCAGGTGGGCATCCCACTGGCCGTGGCTGATCTTGTCGCGGATCAGCGCATCGCGTGTGGCCTTGTCGGGGATGCGCAGCAGCGCCTCGGCCAGGCACATCAGCGCCACGCCTTCTTGCGACGACAGCGAAAACTCCTGCAGCAGCCCCTGCACGATGCCCGCACGTCCGGCGCTGGCCTTGCGTTCGCGCAGCGCCTTGGCAATGCGCAGCGCCAGTTGCTCGGCCGACGCTGCTTGATCGGCAGGCAGGCGGGCTTGGGCCAGCAGCGAGGCCAGGGCCTCGGGCTCGGGGCGGCGGGTGGCAGCGGTGATGGCTGCGCGCAGCGGGTTGTTCAGCGGTGTGCGGGGCGCGAAGTCTGCAAACGGGGCGGAGGGCTGCGTCATGGCGGTGTCTTTCAGGGATTTGGCGGGGCCCAACACGGTGGGAAGTGTTGGTTGGGCGCGTTATTGGCGATGATCCTTGGGTTGGCGGTGAATAAATGGTCGAAAATTGGCGGTTGAACCGAATAAATCACTAACAAAAATGCAAATAGAACCCGATCTGGACCGGATTGACCGCAAGATCCTGTCAATCCTGCAGGAAGACGGCCGCATTGCCAACCTCAAGCTGGCCGAGGCGGTAGCCCTGTCGCCCACCGCCGTGCTGGCGCGCGTACAGCGCCTCACGCGCGACGGCTTCATCCTGGGCTACGAGGCGCGTCTGAACCCCCTGAAACTGGGCGCGGGCATGTTGGTGTTTGTGGAGGTGCTGCTGGACCGCACCACGCCCAACGTGTTCGACCAGTTCAAGGCCGCCGTGCAGGTGCACCCCGAGATCATGGAATGCCACATGGTGGCGGGCGGGTTCGACTACCTGCTCAAAACCCGCTCGGCCGACATGAATGCCTACCGCGTGTTTGCGGGGAACGTGCTGTGGCAACTGCCGGGCGTGCGCGAGACGCGTACCTATGCGGTGATGGAAGAGGTCAAGCACACCAACCACCTGTACCTGCGCTAACCCCACACCGCGCGCCGGATTGGCTGTGCTGGCAGAAGCCCGCATAATTCTCGGCAGATCTGCTTGCATGAGGAGCCATACCATGACGACCGCTTTCCCCTATGCCGCCGCAGCCCTGGTGGCTGCCCTGTTCAGCCAGACGGCCGCTGCATCCTGCTACGTCGTCTATGGCCCTGACAAGGACATCGTGTACCGCGCTCCGGTGCCGCCGGTGGACATGTCACGGCAGATCCACGAAACCCTGCCCCTGGTGGCCCCGGGCTCGACCCTCGTGTTTTCGCCCGACAACTTTGGCTGCGAACTCACCATCAACAAGCTGCCACTCACGGCCGTGTCCGCGCCCGGGGGCATGCGGCCTGCGCGCGCTGACCGGGGCTGAAACGGACAGTTCGCAGGGGTGCGGCCAGTGGGCGTGCCGCGCCTGAGACAATCGGGGGATGAGCGAACCGAAAGAACTATCCCCCTCGTTTGAACCCACCGAGCAGAATTCCCAAAGCGACCTGCCCGAAGGCTGGCTGCACGTGCAGTCCATGGACCTGGACGCCCAGGGCGTTGCCCGCAAGCCCGATGGCAAGGTGGTCTTCATCGATGGTGCCCTGCCATTCGAGCTGGTCACCGCCAACACCCACCGCAAGAAGAATAACTGGGAGCAGGCCAGCCTGGTAGCGATCCACCGCGAGTCGTCCCAGCGCGTGCGGCCGGATTGCCCCCACTTTGGCCTGCACGCAGGTGCCTGTGGCGGCTGTAAGATGCAGCACTTGCACGTGGGCGCCCAGGTGGCCGTCAAGCAGCGGGTGCTGGAGGACAACCTCTGGCACCTGGGCAAGGTGAAGGCCGAGACCATGCTGCGTCCCATCGAAGGGCCCGCCTGGGGCTACCGCTACCGTGCCCGCCTGGCCGTGCGCCACGTGATTAAAAAGGGCCAGGTGCTGGTGGGCTTTCATGAGCGCAAGAGCCGCTACATCGCGGACATGCAGACCTGCAAGATCCTGCCGCCGCATGTCGATGCGATGCTGATGCCGCTGCGCGCCCTGATTGCCAGCCTGGACGCTCGCGACACCTGCCCGCAGATCGAACTGGCCTGTGGCGACACCGTGACCGCGCTGGTATTGCGCCACCTGGAGCCGCTCTCCGCCGAGGATATCGCCCGGCTGCGCGCCTTTGGCGCAGAGCACCACGTGCAATGGTGGTTGCAGCCCAAGGGCCCGGACACGGTGAAGCTGCTGGACGAGGGCGGCGAGCCCCTGTCGTACGCGCTGCCGGACTTTGGCATCACCATGCCTTTCAAGCCCACGGACTTCACCCAGGTGAATCCGCACATCAACCGGGTGCTGGTGAGCCGCGCGCTGCGCCTGCTGGACGTGCAGCCGCACGAACGCGTGATCGACTGGTTCTGCGGCCTGGGCAACTTCACGCTGCCGCTGGCCACGCAGGCGCGTGAGGTGCTGGGCATTGAAGGCAGTGAGGCCCTGGTGGCCCGCTCGCGCGAAAACTATGCATTGAATCAGGCCCAGGCGCCCGACCATAAAGCGCTGGCAGCTACTGATTTTGTAGCACGCGATCTGTTTGAGATGACACCGGAGATGCTGGTGGCCGATGGCGCTGCCGATAAGTGGCTGGTGGACCCACCCCGTGAAGGGGCGTTTGCGCTGGCCAAGGCGCTGGCCGACATCGAGCAGGCCCGCATTGGCGCCGAGGGCGCTGGCCCGTTGCCCGCAGGGGCCGAAGGCTGGACGCCCCCGAAACGCATTGTGTACGTGAGCTGCAACCCGGCCACCCTGGCACGCGACGCGGGGTTGCTGGTGCATCTGGCTGGCTACCGGTGTACGGCGGCGGGCATGGTCAACATGTTTCCGCACACGGCCCATGTGGAAAGCATGGCGGTGTTCGAGCGGGTCTGAGAGTCCGTGAGGAAGATGGTGCGCGGAGGGTTCAGCCCTCCATCCCGTGCCATCGCCACCCGGGCGCCACGTCAGCTGCGGTTGCGGCTGGCGGCGGGGTCCCGGGGTTCGGTTTCGATGTCGGGTGCGCGTTCGCTGCGTTCTGGCTTTTCCACCTTGCCCAGCACCGAGGGCGTGCCCTCGATCTTGTTCTCACGCATGTAGGCGTCCATGTCCTTCCAGCCTGCAAACACCGAGGCCTTGGAGGCCTTGGGGTTGAGGGTGTAGCAATCTTCCAGCCCCCGCAGTGCGTGTCGGCAGGCACCGCCGATGGCCTTGGCCTCGGCATCGCGTTGCGCCACGCGCGGGTCAGGGCCCAGGCCCGGGATCTTGTCGCAGCCTGCAAGCAGCAACAGGCCCGCCAGAACCATCAGGCGCAATGCGGTGGAAGGGCTTTGTGGATACATGTACTTGCATTATCGGCACACTGGCCGCGCTATTGAGGCTTGATCCTGGGGCGCGACCCACAAAAAAGGCTCCCGAGGGAGCCTTTTGATGGAGGTCAAGGGACTGGCAGGGCTCAGTCGCGCTCGCCGCCCATGATGCCCAGCAGGGCCAGCAGGCTCTGGAACACGTTGAAGATGTCCAGGTACAGGGCCAGCGTGGCGCTGATGTAGTTGGTTTCGCCGCCGTCCAGGATCTGCTTCAGGTCATACAGCATGTAGGCGCTGAAGATGCCGATGGCCAGCATCGAGATCACCATCATGCCCACGCCGGAGCCGACGAACACGTTGATGATGCCGCCGACCATGAGCACCAGCGCGCCCACCATCAGCCACTTGCCCATGCCCGAGAGGTCGCGCTTGATGACGCTGGCCAGGCTGGCCATCACGAAGAACACACCGGCCGTGCCGGCAAAGGCCGTCATGATGAGGTCGGTGCCGTTCTTGAAGCCCAGCACCATGCCGATCATGCGCGACAGCATCAGGCCCATGAAGAACGTGAAGGCCAGCAGCACCGGCACGCCTGCGGCCGAGCGCTTGGTCTTTTCGATGGCGAACATGAACCCGAACGCGCCGCCCAGGAACACGATCAGGCCCAGGCCGCCGTTCAGCGAGCGGGTGATGCCGGTGGCCACGCCGATCCAGGCGCCCAGCACCGTGGGGATCATGCTCAGGGCCAGCAGCCAGTACGTATTGCGAAGCACCTTGTGGCGCTCTTCCTGCGAGATGCCATAGCCCGCAGAGTGGCCCAGGGTGGTGACTTGGTCATTCATCTTGTGTCTCTCCTTGTTGGCCTGCACGACGCAGACATGACAAATTCTAGGTGGTGATGCTTTTTTGCTTTGCAATGACCGCACCCGGTCACCTACTTTTGGTAAGGATACTTTCACCCTGGCTGGGGGCAACGGCGCCGGGGATGCCGGTATGCTCGGTTCTCTTTGCGTGCCGGGGCGGCCTGTGCGGCCCGGTTTCCTCTCCCACTTTCGGATCCTTTCATGAAAACCAAGCACGAACTCGAACTGGCCGACGTTAAGGCCGTGGCCGCTGCCGCCGAAGCCGAGGCCCTCAAGAACAACTGGGCCGTGACCATCGCCATCGTGGACGATGGCGGCCACCTGCTGTGGCTGCAGCGCCTGGACGGTGCCGCAGCCGTGTCATCGCACATCGCCCCCTCCAAGGCCCGCACGGCCGCTATGGGCCGCCGCGAAAGCAAGGTCTACGAGGACGTGATCAACGGCGGCCGTACCTCGTTCCTGAGCGCGCCCACCATTGACGGCCTGCTCGAAGGCGGCGTGCCGATCATGAAGGACGGCCAGTGCCTGGGTGCCGTGGGCGTGAGCGGCGTGAAGTCCACCGAAGATGCACAGATCGCCCGCGCGGGCATTGCAGCCCTGGGCCTCTGATTCGGGGGCTCCCGGCAGGGAGTGCGGTTGCTATTATTTTGATAGCTGCAAGCGCATGTTCCACTGGCGCATGGGGCTGAAAACGCTTCAAAACCCTCTGGGAGCATGAAAAAACCGGCCTGTGGGCCGGTTTTTTGTTGGCAGGGTCGGGGGCGGCAAAAAAAGCCTGGCTACGCGGGAGCAAACCCGTTGGCTGGCAAAAACGACCCTTGCGAGCTTGTTGCAAGCCCGGGAGTCGCCCCACGATGAAACTATTTGGTCAGGATGAGCTTGCCCAGCTTGGTGGCCTGCAGGCGGTACACCGAGCCGTTGTGGCTGATGGCGACGGTCTTGTGCCCTTGCAGCAGCACGCTGCTGTCCAGTGCAGCAGTGGCGCAATGCGCACCGGACGACGGGGCCTCGCCAGATGCCGAGGCGTCTGCGGAGTCAGCCGGCACGGCGCGGCGGAGCGGGGCGGAGGTCAGGGAGGCTTGCATGGAGTTTTCCTGGGTCATTGCAGTGCGTTTTGTTAATGATAACGATTCGCAATTACAAGTCAAGCGAACGGTGTGTTTCTTTTTGTTCTTGGTTCCGCCCTGCATCAGGTGCAAGGGCGAGGCCTTGAGCAGCGCCCTGGGCGCGGGGCAAAGGTCCGTGTGCCCTGGGCTCCGTGCAGGGGGCTGCGAGCCGCTGCACGGGCCCTGCGTTCCCTGGCGCCCGGCCAGCGCGCCCAAGGCGGGTGGGCTGGCCAGGATGCGCAGGGACCGGGCCGGTGACTTTCGCCGTGTCTTTACTGGCCCTGCGGGTCGGTCACAAACCCGATCTTGCGCACGCCAGCGCGTTGCGCGGCCGCCATGGCCTGGGCCACGAATTCGTAGCGCACGTTCTTGTCGCCACGGATGTGGAGGTCCGGCTGGGGCTCCTTGGCGGCCTCGGCCTGCAGGCGGGGGAAGAGTTCTTCTTCCGACACCTGGGACTCGTTCCAGAAGAACTTGCCATCGGCCGACACCGACAGGCGCACGGTCTCGGGCTTGACGTTCTCGGGCTGGTTGGTGGCTCGGGGCAGGTCCACGTTCACCGCGTGTTTCATCACCGGCACGGTGATGATGAAGATGATGAGCAGCACCAGCATGACGTCCACCAGGGGCGTCATGTTGATCTCGTTCATCACGTCATCGGTGTCGTCTTGGGTTCCAAAGGCCATGGCTTAGCCGCCTTTCTTCATGGGCAGCACCTTGCCGGGCTCGCCAGCGTTCACGCGGGCGCCGGTCACAAAGTAGGCGTGCAGGTCATGGGCAAAGCTGTTCAGGCCATTCAGGATGGACTTGTTGCCGCGCACCAGCGCGTTGTAGCCCAGCACTGCAGGGATGGCCACGGCCAGGCCCAGGGCGGTCATGATCAGCGCCTCGCCGATGGGGCCGGCCACCTTGTCGATGGTGGACTGGCCCGAAGTGCCGATGGCCAGCAGGGCGTGGTAGATGCCCCACACGGTGCCGAACAGGCCGATGAACGGGGCGGTGGAGCCCACAGACGCCAGGATGGCCAGGCCCGAGGACAGGCGGGCGGTGAACTCGTCGATGCAGTTGCGCAGGCAGCGGGTCACCCAGTCACTCACGTCCAGGCTGTCGTGCAGGTGGGCCTTGGTGTTGCGGTGGTGGGCGGTGGCTTCGCGGCCTTCCAGCGCCAGGTGGCGGAAGGGGTTGGTCGGGTCGGCGCCCAGCTTGGTCAGGCCCGCGGCAAAGTCCTCGCTGTGCCAGAAATCCTGGGCGGCGCGGGCGTGTTTTTTGAACTTGATGATGTCCAGTGCCTTGATGAGGATGACGATCCACGAGGCCAGCGACATGGCCAGCAGCAGGATGGCGACGGCGCGGGTGACAAAGTCACCCTGGATCCAGACGTTGGCGATGCCGAATTGCGATTCCATGAAAACTCCCTGAGCGGTGATTGGTTTATTCGAGAACAAAGTTGACGGGGACGAGGTTCCACATGGCCTCGGGCACGCCGTTGCGTTTGCCGGGCACAAAGCGCCAGCGCATCACGGCGTCCTGGGCCTGGCGGTCCAGTCGGTCAAAGCCGCTGGACTTGTTGACCTCGACCTTTTGCGGCACGCCATCGGTGCCGATGAGCACCCTGAGCACCACCTTGCCTTGCTCGCCCATGCGTTTGCTGATGGCGGGGTAGCTGGGCTTGGGGTTGTTGAGATAGGCCGCGTCGCTGGACGGCAGCTCGATCTTGGGTGGTGCGGGTGGTGCCGGGGGCGCAGGCGCGG